>NZ_JAGE01000001.1:3170000-3470000 GCF_000526495.1 Ruminiclostridium josui JCM 17888
CGCCGAAAATTACCGGGGCTAAACTGTGTACCGAAGCTATGGATCAGCGTACATCCAATAGTATTGCTAAATGAAATAAGAAGCGAAGAGGTAATTTCACGAAATGTAACAAATGAAAAATAAATCAAAACATTTCGTCAAATTACATACAGCTAAACTTGTACCGTTAGCAGTAGTATTGGATGTACGAGGGTGGTAGGGGAGCTTACTGTAGTAGGTTGAAGCAAGATCGAAAGGACTTGTGGACGAGACAGTAGTGAGAATGCCGGAATAAGTAGCGAGAGTAAAGTGAGAATCTTTACCGTCGAAAGCCTAAGGTTTCCTGGGGAAGGTTCGTCCGCCCAGGGTAAGTCTGGACCTAAGCTGAGGCCGAAAGGCGTAGGTGATGGACAACAGGTTGAAATTCCTGTACTACCGTTAATCGTTATGAGAGAGGTGGTGACGCAGGAGGATAAGTCAAGCGATCAGCTGGAAAAGATCGTGCAAGCGGGGTAGATAGTCCGGTAGGCAAATCCGCCGGATGTTTCGAAGACGTGATGCGGAGGGAAAACAAGTACCGAAGTGACAGATTCCACACTGACGAGAAAAACCACTATCCAGATTAAAGGTACCAGTACCGCAAACCGACACAGGTAGGTGAGGAGAGAATCCTAAGACGAGCGGGAGAAGCGTTGTTAAGGAACTCGGCAAATTGACCCCGTAAGTTAGCGAAAAGGGGTGCCTCAAGAGATTGAGGCCGCAGAGAATAGGCCCAAGCAACTGTTTATCAAAAACACAGGTCTCTGCTAAATCGAAAGATGAAGTATAGGGGCTGACGCCTGCCCGGTGCTGGAAGGTTACGGGAATTGCTTAGGGGAAACCCGAAGGCATGAACTTAAGCCCCAGTAAACGGCGGCCGTAACTATAACGGTCCTAAGGTAGCGAAATTCCTTGTCAGGTAAGTTCTGACCCGCACGAATGGCGTAATGACTTGGGCACTGTCTCAACAACGTACCCGGCGAAATTGTAGTACTTGTGAAGATGCAAGTTACCCGCGACTAGACGGAAAGACCCCATGGAGCTTCACTGTAGCTTGATATTGGGTTTCGGTATTTTTTGTACAGGATAGGTGGGAGACTGAGAAGTGGTGGCGCCAGCCATCATGGAGTCGACGTTGGGATACCACTCTAAAAGTACTGGAACTCTAACCTGAGACCATAAGCTGGTCTAGGGACACTGTCAGGTGGGCAGTTTGACTGGGGCGGTCGCCTCCCAAAGAGTAACGGAGGCGTCCAAAGGTTACCTCAGTGCGGTTGGAAATCGCACAGCGAGTGCAAAGGCATAAGGTAGCCTGACTGCGAGAGAGACACCTCGAGCAGGTACGAAAGTAGGGCTTAGTGATCCGGTGGTATGAAAGTGGAATTGCCATCGCTCAACGGATAAAAGCTACCCTGGGGATAACAGGCTTATCTCCCCCAAGAGTCCACATCGACGGGGAGGTTTGGCACCTCGATGTCGGCTCATCGCATCCTGGAGCTGTAGCAGGTTCCAAGGGTTTGGCTGTTCGCCAATTAAAGCGGTACGCGAGCTGGGTTCAGAACGTCGTGAGACAGTTCGGTCCCTATCTGTCGCGGGCGCAGGATATTTGAGAGGATCTGTCCTTAGTACGAGAGGACCGGGATGGACGAACCTCTAGTGCACCAGTTGTCATACCAATGGCACAGCTGGGTAGCCAAGTTCGGCAGGGATAAACGCTGAAGGCATCTAAGCGTGAAACCCACCTCAAGATGAGATATCCCACTAGCAATAGGTAAGACCCCATGTAGACTACATGGTTGATAGGTCAGGAGTGTAAGCATAGTAATGTGTTAAGCTGACTGATACTAATAGGTCGAGGGTTTGACCCAAAAGAAACAGGTATCAAAAAAGTAGAAGGTCTTAAAACTAGACAATGAGAGAGCTTCACATCTTCTTAGAAGAGTAACATTAATCAGTTCTGAAGGTACAAAGTACCTGAGCAAAAATTAATAAGTCAGAATCAGATTTTCAGATGCAAGCAATACAAGGCACCGACGAAGCGAGGAACGGAGTTTATGTGGATAAATGAGTACCGGAGCTAGGAAGGTAACGAAGTAGTGCGACGCATATTAAAATCTGTGAATTTTCTGGTGGAAATGACGAGATGGTCACACCCGTTCCCATACCGAACACGGCAGTTAAGCATCTCAGTGCCGATAATACTTGGCTGGAGACGGCCCGGGAAAGTAGGTCTCTGCCAGATTTATATTCCTCAATAGCTCAGTCGGTAGAGCATGCGGCTGTTAACCGCAGGGTCGTAGGTTCAAGTCCTACTTGAGGAGCCAAAAAATAGATCCTTTAGGGTCTATTTTTTTATGAAAAAATTTCACCAACAGATTCTTTTAGGGTCTTATTTGTTAATGCGTCCAGCGAAGCTGGAGCACACTTGTTGGTAAAAGCTATAATTGGATAATTTAATAATTGTAAGCTAGTTGTATAAAATTTTCTCTTTGACATTATCTAAAACATAATATACAATAAATAAATGTAATAATTTACCATAATATTGCAATATAGTTCCAAATTTGCCATATATTTGGTAAATCCTGCCCCCTAAGCAAATAAGGCTTATTTACTTGTGACCGCATGGGGATATTTGCTTAGGGAGATCTTTAAAGAAGGAGGCTAAGTATATTTTTGAAATTCATAAATTCCCCTAATTTATTTAAAAAATTAAAACTAAAGGAGAAATTTTATGAAAGCAATTTTAAAAACGGTAGTATCAATTTTTATGGTAGCGGTATTATTAAGTAGTTCATTGACTGTATTTGCTGAAAGTGATGATAATACAAATACTGCAAATATTAATATTGAAGATGTAAACATAAAAAGTCATGTAAATATAGACTATAGTAAGCCGACAATAAAACTAAAGTCAATTAAATCTGCAAAAGCTGTTTCTAAAGCTAGCGCTAATATGACAGCATCTGTTGTTTCAAATACTGTATTTTTACAAAATAATCCAAGATTAATTCAAAACGGAATATTAACAACTGATAATAATACAAATTACATTTACTTTACTGTAACGAAAGATACATTTATTTGGGCTAGATTAGCTTCAAGTAATGCTGATTATACAATTAGTCTTTATAAAATTGATGATATAACTGGTCAAGCTTTACCTACAGATATTGTTGAGAGTTCAAATAGCATAATAGCAAATAGCGGACTGGAACAGGGCGATTATTTCTTTCTGATATCATCTAATGGTTCAGTAGGAGATAGTTATGACCTGAAAATCAATGCTACTAATCCGGCAGGCGAATTTAGCAGTATCAATACAATTACTCCTTCATTACAACAGTTAGTTATAACATATGTAAATCAAGAAGTTTATGCAAATGGAATATATGTGTTTAGTTGGGATTCTGCTGCAGCTAACAGTCACTTAAATTGGAAAAGGGATGTTATGAATGTGAAGGAGCAAATTACTGAAACTAAAAAGATGATTTTAGAAAATGTTAAAGTTAGAACGATTTCGGCTCCTGTTACATATAAATCACAATATGCATCTTCTGATAATGCAATATTGTTATATTTAAATGAAGGTACAAAATATACATATTATGAAACTATAACTGAAAATGCCAATCCATTAAACTATTCCAAATCTTTTGTGGATCCAAATGGAAGAATTACTCCTAGAGAACTTGATTCATATGACTTTGTAAATGCCAATCACATTTTGGTGTTTGATTTAAATACAGGAAAACCTATTGATTTCTTTAGTTCTCTGAATTATTTCTATAATGACAAGTACATAGATAGGGAAGATGCACCTATAATAACTTATAATGAATAAGTCAATATAAAATAAATTATTAAAAGCTTGCTTTATTATAAATTTATTAATAAAGCAAGCTTTTAATCTTATACTCTAGTTCTAAACGCGTATATAGGCGATTGAAATACCTCCTCAAATAAAGATGTTAAAGATTTATGGAGATACCTATGAGGGGAAAATAATATTAATATTATTAGAATTATGTAAAATATGCTAAAACTATGGAAAAATTGAAACAGATATATTACAATTGCTTAGTAATATTTAAATATTATTAAAAATCTATTATTTTGAAGGAAGGAAAGTATGAGAGTCTATATAAATCCAATTGCACTTGGCATTTTAGTGTCACTATTAATTATCTATCTATTATTTATACCATTATTTGTTCATCAATTTCGAAGGCATGGAACTCTAAAAATACGTAGAAATATTGTTATTGCTTCTTTTATTATCTATATGATAACAGCATGGTTTTTAACAATTTTACCTCTGCCGTCAATGCAAGCAGTACGCGAAATGAAGCAGATAATACCTAACTATAGACCATTTTTGTTTATAACTACTTTTTTAAATGAATCAGGCTTTATTTTGACAAAACCAAAAACCTGGTACTCAGCTATATTAAGTCCAAGCTGTTTTACCGTTGTTTTTAATGTTTTTCTGACAATCCCTTTTGGTGTTTACTTAAAAAAGTATTTTAAGCTACCTTTAGCGGCAGTGGCAATTTTAGGTTTTTTACTAAGCTTATTTTATGAGGTGACACAATATACAGGCCTTTATGGTATTTATCCTAAAGCTTACCGCTTGGCAGATGTTGATGATTTAATAGTAAACACGTTTGGTGCAGTGGTTGGCTACTTGTTGACCCGCTTTATCGATCACATTTTGCCCAATATAGAAAAAGATAAAAGAGTTATTAAGAAAGAGGCGAGCCTTTCTATAAGGTTGGTGTCATTGCTTGTGGATTATATATCAATTATCGTTTTATATGAGCTTAGTCGAGTAGTAATATATTGGAATGTTGCTCATAGAAAATGGGATTTGGTTATCTTTTTGGTTTCAGAAGTAATTGTATTTATAATAATACCGCTATTTACAAAGGGACAAACCATAGGAATGTTTATTTTAAGACTTAATCTTACTGATAATATGGGAAAATGTGTAAATATTCCAAAAGCATTATTACACAATATCTTTATAGGGTTATGGCTTCACATTATTTTTACAATACAGGGAAGGGTAGAAGTTAACTCAATAGTAATGATAATAATTCAATTTCTGTTTATAATATTTATGTTTGTAATGTTGCTAAATAGTATTTTTCATAGAAAAGTTTGTTATTACTGGGAATCTTGGTTTAATACATATATTAAAAGAAATTTGATAAACCACGAGCCAGAACTGATGACTTGTGGAAAAGATATAAATGAAAAATATAAGTAAAACCCTAGCTTTCATTATATATGCCTCGCAATCAAATAGTTATATTCAATTGCGAGGCTGCATTTTGGGGTTGCCTTGTCAAGTGTTTTTTGATATTTATTGAATTATTCATAAGTTGACGACATTGTGTGTTCTACGTGTGGTCATGACTTTTAGGTTATTAAGAGTCAAAATATGATACATATTTAATTTTATGTTTACTATGAGGGAATAAGAAATTGTATAAGTCTATAAAATAGTCATCTGTCATACTCGCAATATAATCTACTACTATTTGGTTAGGTTCCTGCTCAAAGTAGTTTTCACTTGAAGGGTAATATTTCTTATTTATATAATCAATGTGATGCTTATAGAGGACAGAATCTTGGCTTTTATTTTTTGCAAATTCTAATAACTTGTAATAAATATCCTGAAACATAGGGCGAAGATTTTCATTATAGAGTTTGTCTATTCTCTCGTTTTTGTAAATTATAAGAGTGTGTGAAATAATCTCTGTAAATAGCTTTCTATGATAATTTTATTAGAGTTGTGAAGACCAGATGCTGGCTTTAATAACTTGTCTACAATATAATAGTAAATTAATGGCATGTCAATAGCACCCTTCCAAAAGGGTGTTTTTATTTTATGGGCTTTAGCCTGTTGAGTATGTTGGAGTTTCTCAGCAGAGGTGTTTATTGCAATAGCTTTCTGTAACGAAATGCAATGCAAAAGTGTAACACCCCAAATTGTATTTAGTTGTTAGATTGTTTCATCAGTGAGTGCTTTAACCGCCAGCTGTCCCGGCCAAAGACTATCAAATGGCTGTGATGGACTAACCTGTCGATGAGGGCCGCTGTAAGCTGATCATCATAAAATATTCCGTTCCACTTGCTAAATTCAATGTTTGTTGTGATTATCAGGCTACGCTTTTCGTAGCAGTCTGCAATAACTTGGAACAGCAGCTGAGAGCCCTCTGCATCGAAGGGGATGTAACCCCATTCGTCACAGATTAAAAGGTCAAGTTTACTGAGCTTCTTTAGCATCTGTACCAGTGAGCCATTGGCCTTTGCTGCTAATAACTCATTGACCAATGCAGCAGTTTTGTAGAATCGGACATGTTTGCCTTGCATACAGGCTTCTACACCGATTGCTGTTGCCATGTGACTTTTGCCGGCTCCGTTCCTGCCATAAAGAATTAAATTTTCCTGACGTGACAGGAATTCAGCCTGTTTCAATAAATCAATCGTTACGCCTGAAGGTAGCGTAATATCTTCAAAATCATAGCCGTTAAAAGTTTTAATGTTATCAAAACCGGCTTTCTTTAAATATAGGTTCCGGCGTTTGGTATTCCGATATATGATTTCGGCTTTTAAGACCTCAAGCATATATTCCTGATTCGTTGCACCGTTTGCATTTATTGCATTTTCTGCAAACCGTGCACTAAGCCTAAGCTGTTTGCAGCATTCAAGCAGTTGTTCCTTCATTGGCTCACTTCCTTTCCAAACAGACTATCATATCTTGAGTTATCTGTTTTGAAGGATGGTACTTTTATGTATGGATTTGTGAACTGCATCGGTTGCAACTGCTGCACTTTGTTTGTCAGTCTGTAATAGCTTGCCAGTATGCTGTCAGAGTCTTTTACTCCACTATCCAGTGCAACTTCAAGTGCATTTGCTGCAGCTGCAATATCATGCTTCTGAAGCATTGTATTTAGAGTAAGGAGGGCTTCCCTCTTCTTCTCTGGTGACAGCTCTGCCAGGTAGTTCTGCCATATCTCGGGTAGTTCCTGATAAAAGCCTGTATATTTAATTGCATTGGGGCGTTTAGCCATTAATGATATATATGGTAGCCAATCCATTGACTCCCCATCCTTCTCATATAGTCTGCAATGGGTGACAACGGGATTGTACTTAATATCCATTATTGTGACGCTATCACTTGTAATTTCAAGGTATACATGTTCTTGTGCCAGCTTTGGTGATGATGAATATAGATTGGTTTCAAACATTACCTTTCCATATTTATCGGCCTTTGCAGCTTGGAATCTGGATACTTTAAAATCAATCGGATTCATAGGCAGCATAGCTTGTCTGTCTGCTTCAAACAGGTCTGCAATCAGATGTCCCTTACGGTAATGCTCCCGCTGCATATCCCTTTCACAGCATTTAAGGAGCTTTCTGTTGAACTGGTCAAAGTCCAGTATTGTGGGGACTGGAACAAACATATTCCTGCGTTCATAACCTACTTTGTTTTCAACATTGCCCTTTTCCCAGCCAGCAGAAGCATTGCAGAAAACTGGTTCAATACCGTAGTGTTCAACAAACCGCTTGAAGCCTTCAGTTAAAATTCTGTCCTTACCGCTGCCGATATGGGCAACAGCTGCTGATAGATTATCGAATACCATACGGAATGGAACCTTGTTCATATGCTTCATGATATTTTTTAGCCCTTGCAACAGACATTCCTGGTTCTCACCCCGGAATGCTTGGCAATATGCTCCGTTGCTTTGTGGAAAGGAAACTGTCAGCTTCCGACCTTCTTTCAAAGTATTGGAGTTATCATAGTAGAAGAACTGACAGAAATCTACCTGTGCCTCACCGGCAGGGTGTTCCAAAGGGATGTACCCCTTAGACTTTTCTGCGTACAGCTCTTTCTTCTTCTTTGATACATAATATTGGACGGTCCTGAGCTTAACTTCAAGCTGACCCGGATATTCATTTAGCAGACGTTCATAAACGCGTTTTGCAGTATGTCGCTGTTTACGGGGTGCTTTAAGATCGTTCTCAAGCCATTCATCTATTATTGGCTTAAGTGGATCAAGCAGGGATGGAACTTCTTTAGGTAGTAGTGTTGGATTGTTGAAATCCTTCATATCCAAATATTTCTTAACGGTTTCGTAATGGTAACCGGAGCGTCGCATGATTTCACGGATTGAACACCCTTCCACATCATGCATTCTTCTGATATACTTTATATCGTCCATTGATAACATCCTTTCTGTACCTCCTTCAGTTCGTCAGACAAACTAAAGGATAACTCAAATTGAAGGGTGTTACAATGGACTTTTACATCGCAGACCGTTACACTTTTTGGCTGCACTTTGTTACACTTTCAGATTACACTAAACAAGCAGAGAAACGGAGACATACGAGATAACGTATAATAGTTTTCGCAAATTCAAATAAAAAGGACAGATTTACAGTCATTTGGTAGAATTAAGTTACCATACAAAATATACCAAAAAGGAGACTGTAAATATGTCCGAAATGATTATACAGCTAAATGAAGTAATCATCAAGGAAGAACTAAAGAATCTAGTCAGGAATAGTGTTGAGGAAACATTGAACAACTTGCTTGATAAAGAGGCTGAAGACTTAACCAACGCTGCAAAGTACGAGAGTACACAGGAACGACAAGGCTATCGCTCAGGCCTTATACACGTAGTTTACAAACAACATCAGGTGAAGTAACTTTGAGAGTTCCTAAACTAAAGGGTGACCTTGCCTCAATAAAATAGACAGCAAGAATCACTATTTATCTCATTAATTGAGTGTGTGAAGTTTTTTCTGTAAATAGCTTTCTATGATAATAAAGTTTGAGGTATGGATGCCTAAAATTTGCTTCCATACCTTGTTTATAATATAAACAAAAATTCTTGGCATGTCAAGAAGACCCTTTTTCAGAGCCTTCATTTAGATTTATTAGGGCAGCCTACCCTCGTACATTATTGATAATTCTCCATAAACCTTGCCCCAGTTTCTCAGTATCTGAGTCCATTTTTTAGTCGCTTCAAAGGTTGCTAGATATAGTGCTTTTAATAGGGCTGTATCGTTCGGAAACACACTTCTTTGGCGGTTTAAACGGCGGTACGTACTGTTTAGACTTTCGATAGCATTAGTTGTATATATGACTTTACGCACATCTGCAGAAAATTTAAAAATTGGACTGATTACATCCCAATTTGTTGACCAACTCTTCATGGCATTTGGATATCTTTCGTGCCACTTTTCAGATATCCTTTCCATACGTTCATGCCCTAATTCCTCATTCGGAGCATGATATATGGTTTTTAAATCAGTGGCAAATTCTTTCTTGTCTTTATCTGCAACATATTTTAGAGTATTTCTAACTTGATGGACAATGCAACGCTGATATTCTGTGTCTGGAAATGCAACAGAAATGGATTCTTTTATTCCAGATAGTCCATCGGCACAAAGAACAAGTATATCCTTAACACCTCTGTTTTTAAGTTCATTTAACACACTAAGCCAATACTTGCTGCTTTCATTTTGTCCAATGTTAATGCTTAGCACATCTTTTTGGCCATCCTCGTTTATGCCAAGAATTATATATGCAGCTAACTTTTTGATTACATTATTTTCTCTAACAGAAAAATGTACCGCATCAATAAATACAATTGGATATATACTAGAAAGAGGTCTGTGCTGCCACTCTTCAATTTCAGGCAAAAGTTTATTTGTTATGTCTGAGACCATACCCTCACTAACTTCAAACCCATAAATATCTTCAATTTGTTCTGATATTTGACGAGTAGACATTCCTTTAGCATACATAGCTATTATTTTCTGTTCAATGCTGGAGATGTCTTTTTGACGCTTCATTACGATTTGAGGCTCGAAACTACTTTCTCTGTCTTGTGGAACATTGATTTGAGTTTCACCGTAGGTACTACGAATCTTTTTAGGTTTTGTACCATTTCTGTAGTTACCGTTGTCAGTTCTTTCATATGGCTCATAACCAAGGTGCTGATCCATTTCTGCTTCGAGCATACTTTGAATCGTTCCTCCGAGCAAATCTTTAAGTGCATCCTGAATATCTTCAGCAGTTTTAATGTCATACTCCTGAAGAAGTGAAGCAATAATATTTTTTTTGCCTTCACTCATTGAATTTTTTCTTCTTGTCATAAAAAAAGCCTCCTATGATATATTGATTTTATCATAGAAAGCTTAATTTACAGAATTTATTTCACAGACTCCATTAATTCTTAAATACCTATGATATTTCCTTCAGCATGAATGGTGGAATGTACCCATTTGCTGAATGAGTCCTTTTACGGTTATAAAACAGTTCTATGTATTCAAAAACAGCCTTTTTAGCCTCAGCTCTGGTCTCAAAATTATAATCATTTAGCCATTCCATTTTAAGTTTGCCCCAAAAAGATTCCATAGGGGCATTATCATAACAATTGCCCTTTCTGCTCATACTGCATACAAATCCATATCTTTTTAGCAGATTTTGATAGTCATTACTGGCGTATTGAATTCCCCGGTCAGAATGAATTATTAATCCTTCTTTAGCACCGGTTCTTCCAATTGCTTGATTCAGAGCAGCAGATACCAACTCCGTTCTCATATGGTTCGCCATAGCCCATCCTACAAGCCTACGTCCATAGAGGTCCATTACACCAGCAAGATAAAGCCAACCTTCTTTTGTAGGAATATACGTAATATCTGATACCCACTTCTGGTTAGGTCTACTGGCAGTAAATTCTCTATTAAGAATGTTATCTGCCACAGGAAGACTATGATTTGAGTACGTAGTCGCTTTATATTTCTTTGACACTTTGGAACGTATACCGTTTGCCTTCATTAACCTTGCAACACGGCCTTTACTGGCTTTCTGATTTTCCGGAAGATTCTTTGTTATCTGAGGAGCACCATAAATTCCATGACTCTTTTTATGGATTTCTTTAATAGTTTCAAGGAGCTCTCTATTTGACTTGCTCCGATTACTTTCGCTACGTGAAAAATATGCATAATAACCGCTTCTTGATACTTGAAGGGCCTGACACATCTTTGCAATCCGAAATATGAAGCGGTGTTTATAGATAAAATTAAACTTGTTTATTTCTGATTTTTCGCAAAATAGGCCGCGGCTTTTTTTAATATTTCATTTTCCTCTTTAAGGTTAGCTAATTCCCTGCGTAATTTTCTTATTTCATCATCGTCAGGCTTAAGGTTACCACTGCCTGGAAAGGCACTTGAACCATCCTTTTCATAAGCGATTAACCAGTCTCTTACTGTTGAGTAGTGCACTCCAATTTCTTTTGCCATTAAGCTTGCTGTTGTTTCACCTGCCAATATTTTTTCAACGGTCTGTTCCTTGAATGCTTTATCAAACTTTTTTCTCTCAGCCATTTGAATCCCTCCATGTTTTTATTATATAGGGATTCTTTGTGTCCATCAAATCGGATTAAGGTCAGGGCATACCGTTTGAAACAGCAATAATTGAAAGATATCGCCGTCGGGAAAGTTCCGTTGAAGAAGCCTTGATTGAAATGTATCTGGCTGATGTATCGGTTCGCCGAGTAGAAGATATTACCGAGGCTCTTTGGGGAACTAAGGTATCTCCCGGAACAATAAGTGAACTAAATAAGAAAGCCTATGTACATATTGAAAACTGGCGAAACCGCTCTTTGCAAGGTGTTCAATACCCATATGTGTATGTAGATGGCATCTATCTGAAACGTAATTGGGGCGGTGAAAATGAAAATGTGTCTATTCTTGTGGCAATTGCTGTAAAACAGGAAGGCTACAGAGAGGTTATTGGTGCCAGATAAGGAATGAAGGAGGACAAGGCCAGTTGGAAGGAATTCTTTCAATGGCTTAAAGGTCGTGGGCTTAATGGTGTAAAACTTATTGTAGGTGATAAATGTTTAGGAATGTTAGAATCAGTTAACGAAGTGTTTCCTGAAGCTAAATATCAGCGTTGTACCGTTCATTATTACCGCAATATCTTTTCAGCTACACCACGATCAAAGATGAAGCTTGTAGCAAAAATGCTTAAAGCGATTCATGCACAAGAGAGCAAAGCAGCCGCCCGTGAAAAGGCCAAATTGGTGGCAGAAGAGCTAAAGTCCATGAAACTTAAAGAAGCAGCTAAAAAGTTGGAAGACGGCATTGAAGAAACTCTTGTTTATATGGATTTTCCTTATGAGCATTGGACAAAAATCCGCACAAACAATACAATCGAACGCCTCAACAGGGAGATTCGCCGCCGGACTAGAGTAGTTGGCACTTTCCCCGACGGAAATTCAGCCTTAATGCTAGTATGTGCTCGACTACGACACGTTGCAGGTACACAATGGGGTAGTAAAAAGTATATGAACATGAAGCATTTAGAAAACATAGACTCTGATGAGTCCGATTTTATAGCAGGTTAACTTATTTCTACCATATGGCTGAATCTGAATTTACGAAAAATACTTGACGGCACCTATTTTCATCCTATAAGGTAATATTTTGGCCTCTAATTTATGTTATGATAAACGTTTATTCTAAAAATCTTGCAGATAATTACATTCTATTCTATGAAAATGTACTTATGATTACCTTGATTCAGACTAGTGGGTCGATTCTACTACAATTAAGTGAATTCGTAGCTGTTATATCCATAATAGTGGTGCCCGCAATTTTTATATACAAGAATAGTAAAAATACTGTTAGGGCAATATCAATTCCTATAGTTTCAATCATTTTATTTAATCTATCAGATAACATTATTAGCAATATTTGCATTTCGGTTTTTGGTTTACATCTGGAGCAAATACGGCAAGACATGAAATTGTATTTTATTGTTGCCACTATTGATTTAATATTTATGTTCCTTATATCAAGGCTTTTAGCAGAGATAATTAATAAAAAAATAAAGTTGTCAATATTTGAAATTAGGGGGAAGATTGGATTACTTATAGTTGTTACCCTTATATTAACTGCCATTGTCTTTTATACAAATATTATTTTTGGACCTGACCAGAGCGGAAAAACTATTATGGTAAAGGGCTTATTGTTTACTGCTTACTTTGTAATGCTTATTATTGTTGTGTACGTAGTTATAACGAGTATTAAAAGGGAGTTAGATTTAAGAAGCAAACAAATTCAATTTGATAGCCTTCAAGAGTATACGGGAAGTTTAGAAAAGCTATATACCGATATGAGAACTTTTAGACATGATTATATAAATATATTGTCTTCAATGATAGGGTATATAGAAAATAAGGATATAGAAAGTCTTGAAAGGTATTTTAATGATAAAATACTACCTTTGAGTAGAGGGATTGAGTCAAATAATTTCAAACTAGGTGCATTAAAGAATCTAAAAATACCTGAAATTAAGGGAATTATTTCTTCTAAATTAATTAGAGCACAGGAACTAAACATAGATGTGCTTCTCGAAGTAGCAGAACCAATTTACAAGGTTAATATTGATATTATAGATTTAAGCAGAATAGTAGGTATTCTGCTTGATAATGCTATTGAAGCTGCTGTAAATTGTGAAAAGCCATCTTTAAAGTTAGCGCTTATCAAAAAAGAAAATTCCGTGTTAATTGTTGTAATAAATAGCTTATTTGAAGAGGTTATGATACATAAAATATACGAAAAGGGGTTCTCGACTAAGGGATCTAACAGAGGAATAGGGTTATATAATTTAAAGCAAATTATAGAAGGATATAACAATATAACTATAGACACGTTGATAGAAAATGGAGAGTTTAAGCAACTTTTTGAGATTGCAAATGTAGAAGGAGACTAATAGATGTTAAGCATATTTGTATGTGAAGATAATAATGAGCAAAGAGAAAAGTTTACAAAAATAATTCAAAATCTAATTCTAATTGAAAATTTTGATATGGAGTTAAAATTAAGTACTTCTAAGCCTGATGACATTTTGGACTATCTAGCGGAGAATGATGTTTCAGGACTGTATTTTTTGGACATAGACTTAAAGTCTTCGATTAACGGAATTGAACTAGCCTCAATGATAAGACAGTATGATCCCAGAGGTTTTATTGTGTTTATCACTACTCATTCAGAAATGAGTTATTTGACGTTTATATATAAAGTTGAAGCCATGGATTTTATAATTAAAGATAATTATAAAAATATAAAGGAGAGAATACATCAGTGCATAATAGACGCAAATAAGAAATACTCTGCAAAAGTAACTGAACTTCAAAAAGTTTTCAGTATGAAGTCTGGTGATAAAATAATAAATATTGAGTACAGTAAAATTTTATTTTTTGAGACATCACCTACGATACATAAAGTAATTATACATGCATTTGACAGGCAGATTGAGTTTTATGCAAAACTAAAGGATATTGAGAAAAAGCTAGATAATAGATTTTATAGATGTCATAAATCTTATATTGTTAATAAGGATAACATAAGAGAGATAGATTTAACTAACAGATGTATACATATGGTAAATGGTCAGGAATGTCTGATATCTATAAGAATGCTAAAAGGCTTAGTAAAAGAATAGAGAATTTATGTTATTAGTGGACAATAAAAGACAAACAAGAGCTAATCACTTTAAAGCAGTGATTAGCTCTTGTTTGTCTTTTATCGGTAATTTATATATCTGTCCTGAACGGTACTTGAGTTGACACTCCTCTGGGAAATATTAAGTTTTGTTTGGGGCACTGCCAATAGAGCCTGTGAAGAAAAGTCTGTAAAATCAGCTTTCTATGATAAAATCAAATTATCATAGGAGGCTATTTTTTATGGCAAGAAGGTAAGCGGTAAACCATGAGTACCTCGATAGATTCTGTTTAATATGAGATAATTCTTCCATGTTTTCACAAGCTACTTTAAAAAATTGTATAACTTTTTAAAGTTAGCTTGAAAAACTTTAATAAAGTTTTTCAAGGAGGTTTTATCAATGGAGGCTAAAAAAGTACAACAGCAATATCTTCTTTCAAAATGGGCTGCTATTATTCAGGAATGCCGCGCTACCGGAATGTCTGTGAAGGATTGGTGCTTGGAAAACAATGTGAATACAGCTCAATTTTTTTACTGGCAGTGTAAAATACGTAAGCAACTCTGTACATCGGTAGAAAATCTAGCAAATGATCCGTCAATCACTTTTGTACCTGTTCAGCTACCGAATTCCCATAATGAGCCCTTGCAAAAAGTTTCTTTTAACACAGAGCTGATTGTTAATGTGGGAGGATACCAATTACAAATTAATAATGATACTAACCCTAACTTACTAGAGACAGTACTGAAGGTACTCCAAAATGTTTAATGATGCTACTGGCTTTTACCAGATTTACTTAGCATGCGGCTATACCGATTTACGCCAAGGAATTGATGGCCTTGCCGGGATGGTTCAAAATCAATTTCATTTGAATCCATTTCAAAATATCCTGTTTCTTTTCTGCGGAAGAAAAGCAACCAGGATAAAAGGTCTTCTATGGGAAGGTGATGGTTTTGTACTACTATTCAAGCGTTTAGAAGGCGGAAGATTTCAATGGCCTCGCAGTGAAGCAGAAATGAAAGAAATCACACCTAAGCAATTTAGATGGCTAAAGCCATATAAGCGAAAAAAAGCAAAAGGAAAACGTAATGAGGACTTAAAAGACTTGCCTGTCAGTATCATTGAACATACTCTTAATGACGATGAGCTAAGAACAATTTTCGGAGACACATGGAAACGACTGCCTGATGAAGTGTACAAACATCTTCAATTTCACCCTGTTACATTTGAGGTGGAAGAGCATCATGTTGCAGTATATGCAGGAAAGGACAATCAAACCATTGTAAAGGCAAACCGCCCTGTTGATCTATTGCGTAACAGTATTGTAACGCCAACTCTGGCAGCTGGTATACTAAATGGAAAATATATAAATGCTCTTCCTCTATACAGGTTGGAACAGGAGTTTAAGAGAAATGACATACATATATCCAGACAGGTAATGGCAAACTGGACAATACAATGTGCCGAGAGGTACCTGTCACTATTGTATGATAGAATGCATCAGGAACTCTATCAGTGCAGCGTATCACAGGCTGATGAGACACCGGTGATTGTTTCAAAAGATGGACGATCTGCCGGTTCAAAAAGCTACATGTGGGTATATCGTACGGGCAAAATGTATGTTGCTCCGCTAATTATTCTGTATGATTACCAGAAAACGCGTAAAGCTGATCATCCAAGAAAATTTCTCAAGGGATATAAAGGAACTATTGTTACTGACGGATACGAGGTATACCACAAACTTGAGAAAGAAGAACCAGACATAAAGATAGCAGGATGTTGGAGTCATGCCCGTCGTAGGTTTGCGGATGTTGTCAAGACAATGGACAAAGAAACCGCTAAAGATACATTAGCATATGCAGCATTAAAACAAATAGCTTTGATATATAAAACAGATAATGATCTTTTGGGGCTATCTCCACAAGAGAGAGTTGTCAGACGTAAGCTTCTTGTAAAACCTCAAGTAGAAGCTTTCTTTGCATGGGTTAAAGAGCATAGAAGTGACGTTCCATCACAATCAGAAACAGGCAAAGGCTTTACCTATTGCCTAAATCAAGAAAAATATCTAAGAACATTTCTTGAAAATGGTTACGTACCTCTGGATAATAATGCTACAGAGGGAGCTATTCGAGGCTTCTGCATAGGAAAAAACAATGGAGCCTAGGCAAGTGCAATAATTTACAGTATTGCAGAAACAGCTAAGGCTAATAACTTAAAACCATACCATTACTTTAAGTATTTACTGCAGCAGATTCCCCAACATATGAGTGATAAGGATACATCCTTTATAGACAAGCTACTTCCGTGGTCAGAAGATTTACCGGAAGAATGCAAAAAAGCAACTCAAAGTTAGCAAAATTATATCCGCCGAAAGGCGGTATTTTTGTATAGGTACTGATGGTTTACCGCTTACGTAGGAAATAACTGAAGTGTTTTAAACTGCTTATTATTTGATATTAAACGAATATTACGTAGATGAAAAGTATTTATACATATATGTTATATTTTCTATAGATTTATAAGTTTTTATTGTAAAGGAGTTAGTTTATGACATCATATGATACGGAAGGAAATACGACACAAAGTGAAATTATGATGTACAACTACTTTAATTCAGAAATATTTAATGTAATAAGTGAGTTTGTTAATGAATTAGCGGATATAGCTGATATAATAGAAGATAAAAAGGCGTTCTCGCTTTCTTTAATAAAAAACTATTATAAAATTAATTTACCTGAGACTCAAATAAATGAGTATTTAACATTCGTAATGCAAGTAGTTAATATGACTGAAAAACATATTCATGACATATTAAGTAATATATTGCTTTTAGATGAAAAACTAAAGATAGTTGATATACATTGTAGCCTAGTCAAAAGAAGTGCTGTAATAACTTTTTCTCACAATAGAAAAATAATATTCAGAAATAGTTCATTAAATGACGAGCAAATTTTCAACAGTATAATTCGTTGGGTAAATTTTAAGGTAGATGAAAGATATCAATTATATATCAGGAAGATTATATCATATGGTTCCTATGGATTTTTAGAGTATATATCTTCTGAATGTGATAAACAGGATATTACTAATAGTTTTTTTTGCATAGGCCAGCTTTTATCATTGATATATATACTCAATTGTAAAAATTTCCAAGAAGGAAAACTTCTGAAACTATCAAGGTTACCAGTGTTGACCAATTTAGAAGGACTATTTTCTATATCTGAAAGAAAGTTGAATTTCGCCCCTTCATCGAAGAATATAGCACAGAAAATTATAGATTCTTCGGTATATAATTTATGCATTATACCTAAACGACACAGATATTTAGCTAAGCTAAATATCTCATCAATAAAATTAGGGTTTCAGTATATATACAAAATAATAACAAATAGTAAAATGGAGTTTATAGACTTTTTAAATGAATTATTTGATAAGGATTCACCATACTTAGCCGCAGTAAGTACAAACGTATATAATTTAAATATGAATGATTTAAATAGGCAGCTATATTTTTTGGATTATCAATTTAATATAAAACAAAACTATAAATCCACCACTAAATTTTCTGATAATAGGGCTCCAAATAAAATAAATTTAAATTATTATCTAGAGCTTGCGGTTAAGCTAGGCAACAATATTATACAGAATAGTATCATAGGGGTTATTAATAATAATACAAGTAGAACATGGATTAACACAGTTGAGTGTGGAGATAAGATAATAATCTCACCAGAATGTAAAAACCTATATGAGGGTAATAGCGGGATTGCACTCTTTTTATTAAATTTGGGTGTAACTACAAAAAAAGATTATTTTATAAATACAGCAATAGAAGCTATGCGTGAATCTATATCGAATATAAGTACATTATTTAGATGTAGTTCAATAGAACTTGGCGCATTTAATGGGATTTGTGGGGAGATTTATACTCTTTCTAAAATATACTCGATAACAAAAGATGAGAATGTAAAAAAAGCTGTTAAATTGGGACTTTTATATGTTAAATCAGCAATTGTAAATCAAAAGGATATTAGTCTCTTTAGTGGTCTTTCCGGAGTTTTGGCTGTAATTCTGGCTATCTATAAAAATAAACATTTTTCTGATATTAAGGTTAATTTATTAGCCATTGCTGAATTAGCGTATAAAAATATACTAGTTAATATGGACACAATAAGTACCACACCGGGATATTATCACGGTATTAATGGGGTAATAATAGTTCTTATTAATTTATTAAATTTAATCGGAGATACAGCAATAAAGTCAGTTATTGAAGAATTATTAAAAATAGAAAGAAATTTTAAATTTGACAAAAGATTTAGTAATAAAACTATGTTAGAAGTTGAACATATTGGTATTCTTCTTAGCAGAGTTTTTCTTAAGCAATATGGTTATGATGATAATTTAATAGATATAGAAATAGACAAAGCTTTGGCATGGACAATTAAAAAAGGGTTTGGAAATAGTCCTTTCTATTATAACGGTGACATAGGAGCCCTTGAAGTATTGGAATACACGGCTAAAGTATTAAAGGATGAAGTGTTGAGAAATAGGTGCAATAATACTTTTGCTAATTTGGTAGAAAACACTATAGGGCCTAATACTAATGACGAAAATAAGCTTTGGAGTTTATCAATGTCTTTGATGAAAGGAATTTCTGGATACGGCCACATGCTTCTTAGAAAGTGCAGTGAGAATATCCCTAATATAGTATTGCTTGAGTAAGAGAGAGAACGTATGTTGTTTTATTTAGGTAAGATCATGTTTACTCAACTAAAGGAGATATGGAAAAGCATAGATAGAGAATATTTACCTCTGATGACTTAAAATGAATAATTTCAAATTTCTATTTTATTTTATATCACATTGATATAAAATGGAAAAGTTAGGACATATTTGTGATGATTATTTCATTGGGGAGGAAAGAGAAATGAGCGAACTTATTAAATTCGAAGTTAAAAGATTGCCAGGGGTAAAAATAGTAGGAAAAGAACTACGGTATAATATGGAAGCACTTATGAAAGGTGATAATCGTATTCCAGATTTTTGGGATAAATGTTTTGCTGATGGAATTTTTTCATTACTGGAAGATCAAACAGATTTTATTTTTGACAGTTCATACGTTGGTGTAATGCTTGATTGGGACAAAGGAGATGGAGATTTTTCTTACATCGTCGGTATGTTAATGAAAGATGGAGTATCTGTTCCAGAAGGATACTACCATAAAGACTTAGAAGAAACAGATGTCGCAATTGGATGGATTAAAGGTAAAAATACAGCTGATGTTTGCTCTTCTGCTCATCCTCTTACTGAACAAGCCATTAAAGAAAAAGGGTACAAGTGTGACAATATGAAATGGTGTATGGAATTGTATAATTGTCCTCGATATACTACACCTGATGAAAATGGCCACATTGTCCTTGATTATTACATTCCAATTAATGATAACTAATTAGTAAACATAATATTCATAAGTTTGAAAAGGAGGATATGTGTATGGGTGTTTTATCTGGCAGTGTACATACTGGGTTATTTGTTGAAGATATTGTAAAGATGGTGGCATTTTACAGAGATATACTGGGTTTTGAAACAGATTGGGATGGAGGACCATTTGCTAGTTTCAAAGTAAAAGATGGTGGGTTGTTTATGTTTGATAGGAAACAATTTGCCGCTTCTATGAAACAACCTTATTGCCCACCAAAAGGATTTAATCAGACAATGGAAGTTGCTATAGGTGTTCCTACTAAAGATGATGTGGATAGAGAATATGAACGACTAACAGCACTTGGTGTTCAATCATTGACAGGTGAGCCGGTTACTCAACCGTGGGGACAAAGGAATTTTTGGATAGCCGACCCTGAAGGTAATTATATTGAAATTGGATGTTAAATTTCAGACATATGATATATTTTAGAAGAAGCTTCTTCATATCAGAAGAAGCTTCTTGACATTTCTGGTATAATTTGATAAATTCAAACCATAAATAATATTTTATTAAATTCCGAAATTAGATTAACATCTTTTGCAATTGACATGTCTAGATTCTCAACAATATAAATTAAATTTAATTGAAATTATCGGATAACCAAATATATGGAGGCGATAATAATGAAGTACTTTAAAAAGGCATGCATTGCTTTGGCTGCTTTGCTTATTAGTACCAGTTTTGCTGCTGGCATAGTTACTAAATCAGTGAATGCAGCTTCAACAACTATTCCACCCAGAAAGCTTGAACGGTTGGATAGGGGAATTGTTGCTATTAATCAGGGAAACGGGAAGGTTTATGTAGGCTGGCGTCTTCTCGGAACAGAACCCGGTAATATTGCATTCAATCTATATCGAAAAACCGCAGGTGGCATAGAAGTTAAACTTAATAGCTCACCAATTACATCCAGTACAAATTACGTTGATAACGGTGTTGATACAACAAAGGATAACACTTACATAGTAAAAACAGTTTTAGATGGAATTGAAAGTAGTGAAAGTGAACAGTATACTTTGGCTGCAAATACTCCTGTCAGACAGTATATTCCTTTAAAACTAAAATCCCTTCCTGCGGGATATTACACAATGCATATAAATGTGGGTGACCTTGATGGAGATGGGAAATATGACTATATAGTAAAGCGTATGAATGATGATAGGTCTCCTGTACAGGTAGAAGCTTATAAAGCAGATGGGACATTTCTATGGCGTATTGATTTAGGGCCCAATATAGAAACATATAACTCCGCTATGACTTCACCTTTGGTTGTATCGGATTTGAATGGTGACGGAAAAGCAGAAGTTCTTTTAAAAACTGGTGAAAGCACCAGATTTGGTGATGGTACTTTAATTGGAGACACAAATAATGATGGAATAACTAACTATTGCAATAAGTCATTATCTACCTATCAAGTTTTGTCGGGACCCGAATTTATTTCTGTAGTTGATGGAATGACAGGTAAAGAGCTAAGCAGAGCAGATTTTATTGCAAGAGGAAAAGTTACGGACTGGGGAGATGATTATGGGAACCGTGCAAGCTTTATTTTTATGACTGTTGCCTATCTGGATGGTGTTCACCCAAGTGTAGTAATGTCAAGAGGCCCCGGAAATGTTATGAAAGTTGAGGCATGGGACTTTAAGGACGGAAAACTTAGTCAGCGGTGGAAATGGGATGCTAGAAATCAGGCATTGCCTTACGGCAAGAATTTCCCTGATTTTCATGCAATTCGTGCTGTAGATGTGGATAAGGATGGAAAAGATGAAATTTCATGGGGAGGCTCCATGCTCAATGACGATGGTAAATTACTGTACGCTACGGAGCTGACACATGGAGACAGGTTTGTAATAGGGGATATTGATCCTGACAGAGATGGTCTTGAGTGTTACGCAATTCAACAGAATAATCCGAGTCTTTTGGGGGCAGCATTATATGATGCAAGTAATGGGACTATGATTAAAAAAATGTATATGAATGCAGTTGGTGATGTAGGTAGAGGGGACTGTGCGGATATTGATCCTAATTATAAAGGTATGGAATGTTGGTCTACACTTGAGAATTTATACAACTGTAAGGGAGAGGTTATCGGTTCTGAAAAGTCTTTCCCATTTTTGAGTATTTGGTGGGATGGAGATTTGCTCAGAGAATTTTTTATAGGTACTGATTCAAATGGCTTCAACCCAGCAATAAATAAATGGAATTATACTACAAAGACCAGCAACCGGATATACTCAATTTATCAGGAGGGAGTCAAATCACCATATGCGGCCAGACCACCTTTTTATGGAGATATTATGGGTGACTGGCGTGAGGAAGTTATTCTTGAAACTACAGACAATTCAGAGCTTCGTATTTATACTACAACCATTCCTACCAACTACAGGATATATACCTTGATGCATAATCCGGCTTACAGGAACTCTGTTGATGTTAAAGGTTATCTTTCTTCTGTTTACCCTGATTATTATCTGGGTGAAGGCATGTCAATGCCACCGGCTCCCAACATTTCTACAGGAGATGGTGAGTTAATAAAAGAACTGAGGGTAAATGATTCCAATAATGCTGCTGACTGGTACATACAGTCAAATTTGCAGGTTGGTGATACAGTTTTTGGAGATAGAACATATAAATATACAAAAATTCCTCAGAGTCTTGTAGGTGCCGAATGGATAAGAACTGCATGTGATTCTAAAAGTTATCTAGCGGAAGAAGCTTACTTTACTGCGAAAAAGGATATATCGGTTTATATCGGTTTGGATTCAAGAATTACCAGTATTCCGGCATGGCTAAGTGATTGGAGCAAAACAGGTGAAACATTAACCGATGATAGTTCAGTTACCTTCAACCTGTATAAGAAGGATTTTACTTCCGGCTCTGTTGTAAGGCTTGGAACTAATGGGGGCTCCTCAAGTTATGTGAATTATACGGTTATTGTTAAGGAAAACACAGCACCTGCATTTCTTTACGGGGATGTAAATGGAGACGGCATTGTGGATGTTCTGGATTACAGCGTAATGAGAAGTTATCTTCTTCAAATAACCAATTCAATGCCATCTGAATTTTGGCAGAAGGCGGGAGATTTGAATTCCGACGGTGTTATCGACAGCATGGATTATTTGTATCTGAAAATGTACTTGCTGGGGACAATTAATTCGCTTCCTGTTTAGACATGATGCTCTAAATCTTGAGTGCTTAAGCAATATATTTTGGGCAAGATAACTGTAACTTCAGAGGCTTTTCATGTAATGGACATGAATGCAGATGGAAATGTTGATGCCATTGACTTCGCTTTGTTTAAAAAATTGATATTAGGTTCGATTTAGTAAAACACTTTAACTATAAAAGAGCGGCTTTTGGAGCGGTCAGATAGGGATTTATAATTCCTAAAAAATTCGGCATAGTCGTTGATATTCGGCTATGCCGTTTTTTCGTTTATTTTGGTAAGTCGATAGCACCAATGCAGTTATAGAAAATTGGGACTGTAAATAATTTTGTGTATGAAGCCTTTCAAACTCAATGATGGCTAAGTATTTCCAAAGTATTAACTCTCAAAAATTTAATACTATATTTCAAATTATTGCCAGATTATTCTATTTTTATGCATTATTTAGATTAAATCTGGCAATAATTATTTAATAATGGTATTTCTATGCTTATACCTGTATTTTGAAGGTCTAGCCCGTCCGGCAATGAGGACGAGCCCTTCAGGGCGGTGGGGGCTTTGCTCTATGTTTTAAATATAGTTATCCAGTCTCCCATCGTACATAATCATTAATTGACTCATGACCTGATCCCAATTCCGGTATCGTTGAGTCCATTTTTTTATTACATTCATTGATGCCAAATAAAGCATCTTTTCAAGAGAAGTATCAGAAGGAAAAACGGATTTTGTCTTAGTAACTTTTCTGAACTGCCGATGCAATCCTTCAATTATATTGGTTGTATATATTATTTTTCTTATCTGCTCTGGGAACTTGTAATATGGTGATAAAACTTCCCAATTGTTTTCCCAACTTTTAAATGCATATGGATAATCCTTGCCCCATTTGTTTTTCAGGTCTTCAAACCGGTTTAATGCTATTTCTTCACTGGGGCTTGTGTAGACAGTTTTAAAATCCTTTGAAAAAGCCTTCAAATCCTTATATGAAACATATTTAAATGAGTTTCTTAGTTGATGAATTATACACCTTTGAATTTCTGACTTTGGAAAAGCAGCTGCAATAGCTTCTTTGAGCCCTGTAAGTCCGTCCACACAGAATATGAGTACATCTTCTATACCTCTGTTTTTAAGGTCATTTAACACACCTAACCAGAACTTGGAGGATTCGTTCTCTCCAATCCATATTCCAAGGATATCTTTCTTACCTGAAATATCTACACCCATAACAACATAAGCAGCTCTATTTACTATTTGTCCATCAGTTCTTACCTTGTAATGGATAGCATCCATAAATACAAAAGGATAGATAGCCTCAAGGGGCCTACCTTGCCATTCTTTTATTTCAGGAAGGATTCTTTCAGTTATTTTACTAACCATTTCAGCAGAAATATCTATTCCATAAAGCTCTTTAACCTGATCGTGAATATCTCTGGTAGACATGCCTCGGGCATAAAGAGAAATCACCTTATCCTCAATTCCTGATACATCCCTTTTGTACTTGGGAACTATTTTAGGCTCAAACTCACCTTTTCTGTCCCTTGGAATATCAATCTGTACAGGGCCGAATTCACTCTTTAGTTTTTTTGTTGAGTAACCGTTTCTACTTTTGTCGGTAATTTTATGTCTTGACTCATCTCGGGAATACCCAAGAGAAACATCCATTTCGGCTTCAAGCATTTCCTGAAGAACATCTTTAAATGCCTCCTTTAAAAAGGAGATTATTTCTCCGGGATTTTTAAAATCATTCTCCGCAATTATTTCCTGTACTAACTCTTTTGATAATACGCTCATAAAAAATATTCCTTTCTGGTTAATACTTAAATTCTTAACCAGAAAAGAGTATTTCCTATGTTTCATACACAAAATTATTTACAGCGTCAGAAAATTTGAATCCGCTGGGTTCTGCGGCCATCTATCTTTTCAGCCTTGAATACTATAATTTTGTCAATAAACTCTCGGATAATTTCTGCATCCAATTCTGTAATTTCTGTGTACTTTTTAACCAGTGCCAAAAAGCGGTCGGTATTGAGGGACTGTTCATTTGCTGTATCAATGGTATGCTTTAATTTGGATATCCTTTCTTCCAGTGCCTTCTGCTCGGCTTCATATTCAGCCGACATCTTGTAAAAACGCTCTTCGGGAATTTTGCCCATCACATTGTCTTCATATAGCTTTCGAATGATTTTGTCTATGTCAGCAATGCGAGTCTGTGCTTGTTCATACTCCTTTTGACTTTGGCGGAGTTCTTTGGCAAGTTCCTTTTCTGAATTATTCATAACTATACGGATGAATTCCTGTTCATGGTCTTTGGCAAAGGAGGTTACACGTCTTAAATCTTCTAGCAAAAGCTGTTCCACTACAACATTACGTATCTGATGTGAACTGCACATACCCTTTTTCTTGCGGTAAGTCGCACAAACGAAATATTCCTTATCGTGTGTCCATCCCTTGCCTCTAACCTGATACAGCTTTGCTCCACAGTCGGCACAAAACATCATGCCAGAAAGCATTCCCATTTCACCTAATCGTGATGGTCTTCGCTTGCCATCTCTGATTTTCTGCACTGTTTCCCAAGTCCCCTCATCAATAATTGCTTCATGGGTATTTTTGAAAACTAGCCAATCTTCTGGATTGTTCAATATCTTGACTTTGCTCTTATATGACTTTTTAGAAGTCTTGAAATTCACCGTGTGACCTAGATATTCCATTTTAGCCAGAATATCTGCTACGGTACGAGCCGACCAAGCATATGGGTTTTCAGGTGGTCTTGCTGGAGTGTTAATACCCATTTTGCGAAGATGAACCGTAGGTGTATCAATGCATCGCTTTTCAAGTTGCTTTGCTATCTGCGTGGGTCCAAAGCCAGCCATGCACAGTCGGAAAATATCTCTGACCACTTCGGCGGCTTTCTCATCTATAATCCAGTGCAACTTATCTTCAGGGTCTTTAATATAACCGTAAGGTGGATTGGTGCAGAGTGGCTTACCGGATTGTCCTTTGGATTTGAACACAACACGGATTTTCTTGCTAGTATCCTTAGCGTACCATTCATTAATAATGTTAAGAAACGGTGTAAAGTCACTGTCTGCTTGGTTTGCACTATCAATACCGTTGTTAATAGCAATAAATCGTACATCTGCTTCAGGAAACATAATCTCGGTATAATAACCTACTTTGAGGTAATCCCTGCCGAAGCGGGACATATCCTTGATGATAATCGTTCCGATTCTACCGGACTCTACATCTGCAATCATGCGGTTAAAGTCTGGTCTATCAAAAGTTGTACCGCTGACCCCATCATCCACATAAAATTCGATGTTACGAAAACCGTTGTCCTCAGCATATTTCTTTAGAATTGCCTTCTGGTTTACTATACTGTTGCTGTCCCCTGCAAGCTCATCATCACGGGAAAGCCTGCAGTAAAGAGCAGTAATTTTCGCTTCTTCAAATGCTAATGTTGATTTACGTATAGTGCTAAATGTTGACTGTCTATTCATTTTTCTCCTCCATTTCCGACAGTCTTCAAGCGGTTTAGCACTATGTATATTACCGTACTACCTTGAAGAAGTCGAGTTGATTTCCGTGGGTTTATATGAACTATCAGATAACTTTGAAAGGCTTTTTGCGTTGACTGTAATCAGTCGTTTCAGCTTGGAATATGCACTTTCCTTTGCTGAATCGCTTACTCGTGATTCCACCACATAGACCGTACCTCCGATATCGGATTTGGTTGTGCGGCTGTTACTTTGATTTTCCATATCGTGACCTCCTGTCCGATGTTTTGAAGGAACTGGCACTGAGCCGAATTGATGACCCAGTACCTAATCCATTATTTAAGCTTTTATTTGTAATATTTTCAGAGCATCTGGTTGAATTAGCTTGCCATCCAATCTTTCGTAAGCAGAAAATCCAATTTGCCCCTGCAATGCATATAACTCACTTAATTTCTTTATTGTTATTGGCTGACGCTCAATCAGCCAGTAATACGATAGATCTCCGAATACAATGCTTTTTGCTCCTGCTGATACTGTAGGCATATATGGAGAGGTAACTACAGGCTTTCCGAAGATGGTGTTATCTGAAGTATTCCATAGATAACTGCCATTTGTATCTTTAAGGGTTCTAAGAAGCATGGATGTATTATCGTGCATGATAAACACAGCGTTATTTCGGTATTCATCTTTTAATGAAAAATACAGAGAGATAATCTCGTCAAAAGAGATGGTAGCACTATCTGCTGTAGTTACATCTGCATCTGCTGTAAGGATACCTGTTGGCTGTGTTGTGCCATTTCCATTAAGCAATGCATTTTCCTCAGCCTTGCCAAAACGCTTCGCAAAATCACCCATCAGATATTTTTCAAGATTAAAGTTCATATCGGTGACGAATGAGCAGTTTAGCTTGACAAGAGATGCCAGCTTGTATGATTTCACCAGAAACTGTGTAAATGTATCGGCATTTTCGGGAATTGGATCTCCGTCTTCAACCCAATCTGCTGTCCCCGTTGAGGATACCGCTTGAATTTTACCTTCTGCAGAAGATAGATTGATAACAGTAGCAAATCTACGGAATACATTCTCCTTTGCCAAAGCAGTGTTAAAGCCTTCTCTGAACTCATCTGGTGCGACATAGGCTCCTACATTATCAAAGCCCTCGCTTAGATTTTGATTGTTTTCTTCTTTTCCTTTCATAACATTCCAAAACGCTCTATTATAAGTTGTTGATGTTGCCATAATCGTTTACCTCCTAAATTTTATTAAATGTGGGGTATATACCCCGTTTGAAACCGCGTTTTTTTACGCGTTGCCCCACGCCCGTTGTCCAGATGAAAAGGTGTGGAGATTTGAACTCCCCTAGGGGGTAGGTATTAACACATGGACTTGTATCCAGTGGTTTCAGTGGTTTTAAGCTTTGTAGCAAGATGTAGCAGGTAAAAACTAAACTCTCTATACGAGAGCGATTTTTTATATAACCTGTTTTTCTTGCTACAAGCTGCTACACTGTGTTTAAATAAGAAGAAATTCTTCTTCTGTCAGCCTATATCCGATAAGCATTGTGGTCATTCCACCACCAGAACGTGGTCGTTTCCGTTCTACACGGGCGATAGCTGTTAATGCCTGTTTGAAGTTTCTTGCATTCTCCGAATAACATCCATTGGCACTGCACCAACGCTGATACCGGGCATATACTTCGGATGTCCGCACCTCACTGTTAGGATTTTCCTCCAAGGCATCCTCGAAAAATAATGCTATTTTGTCGCTGTCACGCTTATAAGCCTCCGTTGCTGTCTTAACGGAATCAGGTAAAATTAAGCCTTCCTTTTTTAACAGCTGATAGCCTTCAATTAGCCAGTTGAGGATAGCACTCTGATTCTTCGCTTTGGCGAATTCACGTTTTAAGTTTTTATCCTGCTCGCTTTCATCAAAGTGTCGTTCAAAAGTGTCAATGACGGTGATAAAATGTAAGAAAACAGCGGTTAAATTTTGTATGTATATGGTGGTAACAAAATAACTTGTGATACACTTCAAATAAAACTTGGGGTGTACAAAGAATGAAAGGAAACTACTGGATGGAAATACGAAATGATCGCAAGAAAGGATTATCTTACACAGAGATTGCAAGAAAATATCATATGGATCCACGTACTGCAAAGAAATATGCAGAATCAGATATAAAACCTGTCTATCAGCTTACTGGTCCCAAACCTTCTAAATTAGACTCTTACAAGCACCAGATCGATTTATGGCTAGAAGAAGCACCATTTAGTGCAGTAAGAATTCATGAAAAGCTTCTAGAACAAGGCTGTAACTGCAAATATACCATAGTCCGTGAGTATGTTTCATCAAAAAAACAGGACTTAAATCAAAAAGCCACTGTCCGATTTGAAACGATGCCTGGACTTCAGGGACAGGTTGACTGGGGATTCTTTGAAAACTATAAGGTACTGGAAAATGGAGAATATAAAAAGCTTTACTGTTTTCTCATGGTTTTAGGGTATTCTAGAATGAGATATATTGAATTTGTAACAGATATGAGTACTTCAACACTAATACGTTGTCATGTAAATGCTTTTCGATATTTTGGAGGATATCCTGAAGAAATATTATACGACAATATGAAACAAGTTGTTGTAAAGCGATTATTAAAACAAGCTGACAGTGAACTCAATAGACAGTTTGAAGATTTTGCAGGATTTTATGGATATAAGCCTGTTCTATGTAGACCATATCGCGGACAGACAAAAGGAAAAGTAGAACGAACCGTTGCGTATGTTAGAGACAACTTTATGACAGGTATAAAATACGCTTCTCTCGATGACTTAAATGGACAGGCGTATGCATGGTGTAATAAGGTTAACAGCAAGGTTCATGGAACTACCAATGAACGTCCTATTGATCGATTGAGAGATGAGATGTTATCTCCATTAAAAAGAGAATACATAATAGACAAAATTAATCTTCGAAGAGTTGAAAAAGACTGCCTTATCAGCTATGCCGGTAATAAGTATTCTGTACCAGCAGAATATGTAGGCAAAGATGTGGCAGTCATTGTCCTTCAAAATATGTTAGCTGCATATTTTCAAGGAAAACAAATATCAATTCATAAATTATCATACAGTAAAAACACCTTAAACGTCAACAAAGAACACTATAAAACAATGTTGGTTAAACAGAGTTTTGATATAGAAAACACACTTCTACATAATCCAGATATTGTAGATTTTCCATCTCCAAAACATTCTCTTAAACAGTATGATGAGCTGATGGGAGGAGTAACATTTTGAGTGAACTAGCTTACGAAAGAATCAAGAACAACCTTGAAACATTAGGAATGAGAAATACACTTACGATTATTGATAATTACTTAGAGCAAGCCATTCATGAAAAGAGAAATATCGTCGATATCTTAGATCATATTTTCACAGAAGAAGCCAAGTCAAAGAAATCAAGAGCTGTGGAAAATCAAATTAAAATGTCAGGATTTCCATATAAAAAGACACTTGACATGTTTGACTTTGATTTTCAACCTAGCATTAACAGAGAGCAGATCATGGAACTTGCGACCATGCGCTTTGTGGAAAATAAAGAAAATGTTGTTTTTCTAGGTACTCCTGGTGTTGGCAAAACACATCTTGCTGTAGCACTTGGAATGATTGCTGCAGAGCATAGATATTCCACTTATTATATTAACTGCCATAACTTAATTACGCAGTTGAACAAAGCCCATTATGAAAATAGACTTCAGGAACGATTGAAGAACTTTGCCAAATACAAGGTACTAATCATTGATGAAATTGGATATCTTCCAATGGATATTCAAGGTGCAAACTTATTTTTTCAATTAATAGCCAAACGATATGAAAGAAATACAACCATATTTACTTCAAATAAAGCTTTTTCAGCATGGAATGAAGTATTCTCAGATATAACTATTGCCTCCGCTATTCTTGACAGAATTCTACATCATTGTCAAGTTGTAAGTATTAAAGGTGAAAGTTATCGTCTAAAGGAACGAAAGGAGATGATGACAGGAAGTACCACAATGGTAAATACATTATTTAAGACTAAGGAATAATTTTTTTGCCATAAAACAGCAAAATTTAAACGCTATAAAATTACAAAATCGAAACGTCATTGACACCACCTGTCATGCTTTTTACCTGTGCAGCATTTAGGACAAGTCCTCTGCTAGGTTCGGAGATATTCACAAAGCGTACTCCTGAAAGCCGGGCAATATCTTCACTTGGACTTGAACTGTTATTGTTCTTTTTCAGACTGATAGTCTCCGGCCTTGCGGTACAGCCATAACTGCCTAATACCTTAAGAACGCTCTCACATAGCGTACCTTTACCATTTCGAGTTGTAGCACCATAAAGAACAAACAGGCATTCATACCGAGTGTCTCCGCTGATACTGTAGCCAAAGGCTTTTTGGAGGAATTTTGCCTTTTCCTCATCTCCGCTCATAATCTCATGAATAAATCTATTCCATCGCTCGCTTTTTGCTTCTGGGTCATATTTAACACCAGATATCTTTGTGAGTCTGTCCTCGCTGTTGTGGGGACGAAAATCCATGGATATTAAAAACAAGGTTCCATTGGCACAGTTGAGCATAAGCGGGTCTTGGTCAAATTCAGCCATTGATATGGGATATACGCTCTGTGCATCTTTAAGTACCGTTTCTCGGTATCTTCTTGACTGCCACTTTCGGCAATAGTCAATGTATGCCTTTCTTTGATGTTCATCTTGAATAGTCAAAGCATAGGTTAGCAGTTGATTAGCCAATGATTTACACATTTCCATTACTTTGAGATTACCGACATCAGGAATCCAAATGCCATTCTCATAGCAAAACCACATCTTCCTTTCGGGAACAAAGCGGGCAAAAGACTTATAATAATCAGCAAACAACCTGCTTGCCCCAATATCTGTCCAAGGGTAGCGATCGTTACTCTCAGGCTTAAAGCCAGCAAGGGAACATTCACCAAAATCTTCTGTAGCTGATGAATGTATACCACCCGGTTTGTATATCTCAGTAGCATTTGCGATTGCTTTTTCTATGGTTATCATTCCATAAGTACTGCCAGACTGTGGTCTATTCCATTTATCTCGCATTAGGCCGCTCTGCCGGAAAAGTCTGTCTATCTGTCCAATATCCCTGCCACACCAAAATGCCAGCATACCGCAAAGTGCCAAATCAGCTTCACTTGCAGAAGCATAGCCTGACGTATCTCCTTGCCATAATGCTTTGAATTTTTCTCCATTTGCTGATTTTAATGCCTTCTCAATAACAGACTTGTCAGATAGATAGGATCGGCTTTCTGTATCCAGTAGTTGCTTCACAGGGGTAGGACGCAACATATACTTGTCTAGTATCATCTGTAGTTCATTCGATTTCTCCGATATATCACCATCTACAAATACATTGCCTGTTACGGTAACAAAACGATTTGTTGCTCCAGCCACATAAACCTCAACTCCCAGCTTTCTGTTATTGATATAGTATTTTGTTTTGTCAAAGTCATAGTCAGTGGCCTTAAAGAAAATATGCAACCCTTTCCCAGATGGACTGTGTTCCATATAGCAACCACTAAAAGAGTCTACAACACTTTGGGAAATAGGCTTAAGCTTACCGCTGCTATCAAAGCAATCATCTAAGTCGATAACACATATGTCATTACCCACCAAAAATCCGATACCGTCATAATCACTTATAGCAGCTACCGCCGAACTAAAATCTTTAAATGTACCACGTTGATTTGGTTTTGCCCTTTTTCCTGTTATCGGGTTATAGGGAACTTTGGTTTTTCTACCACTTCGCTCTTCATATTTCCAACAGCAAAACTGTGGCTTACTTTTAAGTATCTGTGGCAAGTTATCATATTGTGTTTTCAGTTACTTCACCTCCTTGCCTTTTATAAATGACCCGAAACACTACTGTTCCAGAGGGTTTGCCTTGTTTGACACAACCTCGTTATCTTTCAAGGAATACGCTCGGAATTATCGTCATGGCATATTCTGCTTGAAGTATCTCTTGCATTTCGGGGTATTCAGTTGTCAAGGAGCAGTGAGAGAAAAACTATGTTTTCATTGATTGTTCATGAGAAAGGCAGATCCACAGAGTTTGCTAAGGTAATTTCCTCTCATCCTCCACAGGCCTCAAACCTGCAGTTTGAGTACAGGAACAAATATTTCTGTGAATTGCTTTCCTCTACTAATAGCCGAAATTATTAACCCCTTAGCTAATGCCACAGCAAATAGCTTACTCGAATGGTCAAGCAAAGTATTTTCCTCTCACCTTATAGCCTTGGTAGGGCACATTAGTTGAGGATTTTCTAAAAATATTTTTCTTCCTCATCCATAAGCGAAGAATTCTATTGATTCGAACCCCTAAAATAAAAAATAGCCTGTCTTTTTTCCAGAAAAGACGGCTGTAATGTTTATGCTTTTGCTCAAATTTGAGCGAAAGTGGTATTAAATTTAAGAAGGCTTAATGCTGTAGTTTTGGATTTTTCAATTAGACTTTTCGACTTTTTTGTCTAAAAGCTTTAATTCGAACATCTTAAGATAAATGCGTAAATAGAAAATTGTGATTGAAATAGACGAAAAATAATGTGAGATTAAAAATATATACTGTTTATAGCGTGTTTTTGTGATATAATTATTAATATTTGTGGGAGGTGCAAAAAATGGCAATACATTATAACAAGCTATGGAAGCTGCTAATTGATAAGAATATGAAAAAGAAAGATTTGCAACGCCTTTCCGGTGTTAGCTCGGCAACTATCACAAAGCTTGGCAGAAACGAAAATGTAAATACAGAAATACTTCAAAAAATATGCACAGCATTAGAATGTGACATTTGTGATATTTTAGAGTTTGTACCTGATAAAATTGAGAAAGGCAAGGTGAATGATAACAATGATTAAGGATATTATGAATGCCAATGATAGTGCAACGCCGAACTGTCGAGAAATGGCTGTATTAAAAGAAAATTTCCCCTCATGTTTTAAGGCAGATGGGTCCTTTGATATTGAACGGTTTAAGGAATTTTTAAGTGATAAGATTGCTGTCACAGGAGAGGGTTATGAACTCAAGTTTTTAGGAAAAAATTATGCCCGATTGTTGGCTTCGATTGATACTACAACTGTTGTTGTGCCAGACGAGGAACATAACTCAAAATCAGAAAATATGAACAGTGAAAACATCTACATAAGTGGCGATAATCTTGATGGGTTAAAGCATCTCTTGAAGTCCTATTCACGTCAAGTTAAATGTATTTATATTGATCCTCCTTATAACACTGGAACAGATGGATTTGTGTATAATGACCAGTTCAATTTTACTGTGGAAGAACTTTCGGAAAAATTAAGTATTAGAGAAGAACAGGCACAACGTATTTTAGACTTAACAAAGCGTGGTTCGGCTTCTCATTCTGCGTGGTTAATGTTTATGTACCCACGTCTTTTACTGGCTAGGGATTTACTTAAGGATGATGGGATTATATTTATTTCTATTGATGATAATGAGCAAGCCAATCTTAAACTGATATGTGATGATGTCTTCGGAGAAAATAATTTCTTGACTTGCATTTCGCGTGCAACAGGTACTCCAACTGGCGGAGGTTTTGATGGTCTTGTTAATGAATTAGACTATATGCTTGTATACGCAAGAAATATTACCGCTGCTGTAATCAATGGATTAGCTATGAATGAAGATGATGCAAGAATATATAATCAGATTGATGAAGATGGAAATAGATATTTAACTCGATCACTACGTAGAACTGGTGGTGAAGATAGACGTGAAGATAGGCCAACCATGTACTATCCATTAATTGCTCCAGATGGTACTGAGGTCTATCCTATTGGTCCTACTGGATATGAGAGCAGATGGATATGTGCTCCAGAGACAGCAAAAAAGCTCGAGGAAGATGGATTGATTGAATGGAGAAAAACTGATTTGCTTGGGAAAAAAGTTTGGCACCCATATCAAAAATATTATTTAGAAAATCGAACAAAAGCACCAGGGAACATATGGCAAGACTTTTTCTGGCCACCAGATGACACAAATCATGAATTTCTTTGGACTGATATCGAAGGCAATAAAAAGGCAACAAGAGATATTAGAGATCTATTTGACGGGCAAAAAGTTTTTGAAACAGCAAAACCTATTGGTTTGTTAGAAAAAGTACTTACAATTGGAAGTAATGATGGGGATATAATAGTTGACTTTTTTTCTGGCAGTGCAACTACTGCTCATGCAATCATGAGAATGAATGCAGTAACCCAAGGAAAACGAAAATATATACTTATACAGCTACAAGAGCCTGTAAAGCCAGGAAGTGATGCAGAAAAAGCAGGATACACTACCATAGACCAAATCGGCATGGATCGCATACTACGAGCAGCTGTAAAAATAAGAGAAAAGTATCCAGATACAACAGTTGACCTTGGCTTTAAGCACTATACATTGGTTGAGCCTGAGCAAAACACTCTAGACAAGCTTGAAAAGTTTGACCCTACTGAAAATAAATTATTTGCTGACAAAGACATTCTTAGTGATTTTGGAAAACCTACCGTCCTTGCAACGTGGCTTGTTAGAGATGGATATGGACTTACAGCAGAAGCTGAGGAGTTAAATTTTGCTGGATACAATGGCTATTATATAGGAAAACATCTTTACCTAATTGACCCGGAATTGTCTAATAAGGCGATTGAAGCCATTGTAGTAAAATATGAAACTGACGGCAGCTTTAATCCTGAGAACGTGGTGTTATTCGGTTATAGTTTTACATGGACGGAAATGGAAGCTTTAAAAATTAATTTGAAACGGTTGAAGGATACAGAGAAAAACTTGCGTATCAACTTCGATATCCGTTATTGATTGGAGGGTATGTTATGGAACTTATCCTACAACGAGGATTACCACACCAACAAAAAGCTGTAGATGCAATAAGTGCTGCTTTGAATGGGGTACAGATAACTTCTCCTGTACAATTTTATGAAAACCCAAGTATTTCTCTTTCTGATCCTAAACTAGCTGCAAATATTAGAGAAATTCAAAAAAATATACCTTCAGAATATCGAAGCAGTATGCCTATTGGTGACTGCTTGAATATTGATATTAAAATGGAAACTGGTACAGGAAAGACTTACGTTTATACTCATACTATATATGAGCTTCATAAACGTTACGATCTTAATAAGTTTATTATCGCTGTACCTTCACTTGCGATTAAAGCAGGAACTGCACAGTTTTTGCGTGATGAATATGTAAAGCGACATTTTTCCGATGTTTGTGGCTATGGTACAGAAATTGAGGTTGGAGTACTAGAAGCGCCAAAAAACAAGAAAAAGGGGCGCTCCTATTTCCCGAGTGTTGTGAGCGACTTTGTAAAAGGTTCTTGCCAGAACACGAAGAAGATTTATGTATTATTAGTTAATATGCAACTACTTGTTGTCCGATCAAATGGTATGCTTAGCCGTGACGACTATGATTATGGAGTAGAAGGTTTTTATAGACCACTTGATGCTATTCGTGCAACAAACCCTGTTGTTATTATTGATGAGCCACATAGATTTTCTCGTGACCAGAAGGCATTTAAGGTTATCGTTGATGAAATAAAACCACAGTGTCTTATACGCTTTGGTGCTACCTTCCCTGAAACTACAAGTGGACGTGGAAAAAACAAAATAACCGTAAAAGACTACCAAAACCTGCTCTATGATTTAAATGCCTGTGAATCTTTTAATCAAAATTTGATAAAGGGAGTAACGAAGGAGCATTTTGAACCGGTATCCAAGCGTGAAGAAAAGGTGAAAATCACTTCCATCACAAGCAAGGATTCTGTTACCTTTCAGTATAAAAAGCGTGATGAATCGACTAAAACATTTACTCTTAAAACTGGAGATTCACTATCTATCATTAATGAAGCTTTCGAGGGAATTACGGTTCATGCTATTGGCAAATCAACAGTTGAGTTTTCTAATGGTATTCAAAAGTCAACTGGTGAGGAATTGGATGTGGATATCTATATGACCTCTTATCAAGAGCAGATGATGCGTCTTGCCCTTGAGCGTCATTTTGAAACAGAAAAAATAAACTTCTGTGGTCGCAATTTCAAGATCAAGACATTGGCATTATTTTTTATCGATGATATATCATCATATCGACCAAACGAGGAAGGTAAAACCCCTTATCTATTACAAGCTTTTGAGAGATTGCTTAAGGAACGGATAGAATCGGTGCTATCTACCCTCAGTGAGCATGATACTGAATATCGGGCATATCTGGAAGCAAGTCTTGCAGATATTTCTGCTTGCCATGCAGGCTATTTTTCACAGGACAATAGCGATTCGGATGAAGATATAGCAAAAGAAGTAGAAACTATCCTTCATGGAAAAAAACACCTTCTCTCTTTCAAGAATAAAGACGGTAGCTATAACACTTTACGTTTTCTATTTTCAAAATGGACACTTAAAGAGGGCTGGGATAACCCTAATGTATTTACGATAGCTAAACTTCGTTCTAGTGGAAGTGAAAACAGTAAACTGCAAGAGGTTGGACGAGGTTTACGACTGCCTGTAGATGAGAATGGTAATCGAATCTCCAATGAAGAATTCCAGCTTAATTATATTGTCGACTTCACAGAGGCAGACTTTGCTAAACGATTAATAGACCAAATAAACGGAGAAATTCCACAAGCTTCTTCTATTAGCGAAGAAAGATTGGAACAAGTGGCCAAGAAGCTTGGCATGACTTCAGATGAACTTTTTGATGCACTATATGATAAACATTACATAGACAGGCGATTAAATATAAAACCCGATACAAGGGACGCTTTCTTTGCAGAATACCCGGACTTTGCTACAGGATTGTCTTCAGGTAAGGTAAAAGACCGAAATGTAGCAAAACCAAGACCTGTAAAAATCCGCAAAGCTGTTTACAGTGAAATACGCGAATTATGGGAAGCAATCAATCAACGATACCTACTTTTCTATGATGATGATCTGGATGCTGATATGGCTAAAGTTGTTTTATCTTTGCTGGAAAAACCCGGTGTTTTTACAGACGTTGTCATGACTAGCTCCAGAGATATCGTTAAGAGCGATGGCTCACAGATGATGATTGTTTCAGATACAGGTGCCCAATATATAGTATCCAAACCTATTCCCTACAATGAATTTCTTAAGAGGATCACAAATGCTACAAACATTCCAATTAAAGTATTGCATGAGGCATTGTGTGAGTATGTTAAGAGGAATGGAACTATAAATCCAGAACGTATTAATGAAAATTCTGTCAGCATGTTTATCCAACAATTTCATGACTGGAGAAGCAATAATTTGCAAGGTCGATTCCATTATGCAAAAAGCAATACGCCTGTTGGTGCAACAGCACTCACCTATTCAGACGGTTCTCCACGTGAAGATATTGCGCAGGGACGTATTGGCACAAAGATAGTTCCGGGAACTCCAAGTGAGAAGTATTTATATGATGCTTTCGCTTATGACTCACCGTTGGAACAAAAAAATATTATGTCGGACATCGAAGAAGTCATTGTATATGGAAAAATTCCACGTAGCAGCATTGCCATACCAACTATTACCGGTGGAATGTACAGTCCAGACTTCATGTATGTTGTAAGAAAGGCTTCCGGTGAGAAAGAGCTTAACATTGTAGTCGAAACAAAAGACGTAGAAAATAAATCCGACTTACGTGGTACAGAAAAAGCAAAAATTGATTGTGCTCGTGTTTTCTTTGATATGCTCTCGAAAGATGGATACACTGTTTATTTCCGTGATCAGTTAAACAACAAACAGATGGCTCAGATTATTAAGGAAGTATTGGCAGAGTAATTTAATTTAGGGGGGTGAAAGATTGAGGTTAGAAGCATTTTTAATTAAACATTATCGGTCGATAGAAAAAGTGGCTCTTAAACTTCCTCAAAATAAGCCACTTGTCCTATTTGGACCGAATAACGCAGGAAAATCTAATATATTATCAGCTATAAATAGATTACTTGGTGAAAGGTATCCAACAAATATTGAGATGTTGGAAAGTGATTACTTTAAACGTAATCAAAGTGAATATCCTACCGCACAGATAACTGCTAAATTTTCTGAGCCTTTACATTATGATAGTAGAGGGAATGGACATGATGTGATAACTATAAGTTATAATTATAATGGACAGGCTAATAATAATCTTTTTCACGATGTTAATGGAAATAGGTTATATATAAAAAATGAAGAGCGTTCCGCTTGTCAATCTTACTTGATTGATGCTGAAAGAAATATCCAGAGTGCTTTTAATTATAGTAGTAGCTACTCTCTGTTAAGCAAGTTTTCAAAGAAGATACATGAAGCCTTAAGTACAGAGCATAAAGATGAATTATCACAAGCCTTTAATCAAATTACAGCATCCTTTGAACAGACTGATGAATTCTCTGGTTTTTTTAATCGATTTTCTGAAGCTCTAAAGGGAGCGGTAAAAGGGTTTGTTCATTCATTGGCTGTGGATTTTTCAGCCTATGATCCAAACAATTATGCAAAGTCACTTCGGATCTATGCAAAAGAGGGAGATAATATTCGTGGATTTGAAGAATTCGGCACTGGTGAACAGCAAGTCTTATTAATGGCTTTTGTTAAAGCATATATGGAAGTATTCACTGGTGAAAACTTTGTGTTGATTATTGAAGAACCAGAAGCCCATCTTCATCCCTTAGCTCAAAGATGGTTAAAGGAATATGTTGTGGATATGTGTTCATGTGGTATTCAAGTAATCATTTCAACACATTCCGCAGAATTCATAGATGCAGAATACTTAGACGGACTTGTTCGAGTACATAAAGAGGGTGGAGTTACTAAAGCAATACAACTATCCGCTCAGCAACTTTGCGATTTTTGTATAGGGTCAGGTGTTCCAGAGAATTGTGTGTCACCAGAAAATATAGTTGATTTTTACTCGACAAAACTATTTTCAGACCAGTTAAAAGGAATGTTTGCCGAAACAATCATTTTAGTGGAGGGAGCTACTGAATATTTTGCTCTGCCAGTGTATTTGAAACGTAGTGGGTATTCTTTAGCTGAACATGGAACCGAAATTGTTAATTGTCGCGGTAAGGATGCAATCCCCTTGTACTGGAGGTTATTTAAAGCATACGGTTATAATTGTTATGCTATATTTGATTGTGACAGGAATGCATCAAAGACTAGGGATGTGTTTAATGGCATCTTTTGCGAAGAAGAATGGGATACAGAAACTGAAAATTGTATTGTTAGAGCCGATTATGCATACTTCGGTAAAGACTTTGAATCCTATTTGCGTACAGCAATAGAGGATTATACTTCAATGGAACAAACTATTTCTGAAAAATATCATATTTCTTCAAAGCCAGGAAAAGCTAAAGCTATTGCACAACATATAGAGGAAATTCCTCATTTTATTAAGGATATTGCAGATAAACTATTAATTATAGAACTATTGGGACAAAATTAGCTGAATGTTAAAAAGACCACACAGGAGTATAAAAACTCTTATGTGGTCTTTTTTGCCCCGCTTGAAGCTGTTCATTTAAGTTTTTCTTCAATCCCTAAGTGAACGCTTCTTTGGTCGCTCTTTTATAGTTAGCACAGCAATTGCTAAACATTAATTCTTTATGAATCAAAATAACCTTGATAGAACACAATAATGTAAAAATAATTTCATTAAAAATTTTTGAAAGAAGGATTATTTTGGATATAAATAAAGAATTTAAAAAAGTAGCAACTCATAGCGGCAGATTTCATGCTGACGAAGTAATGGCAACGGCCATACTGAAACAGGTATTTGAAATTGAATTGACCAGAACCAGAGACCCGGAAATTCTTGAGAAACAAGATTTAATATACGATATTGGCAATGGGGAGTTTGACCATCATCAGTTGGAAAAGGAGTATAGGGACAATGGTACACCATATGCTGCTTGTGGACTAATATGGAGAAAATTTGGAAAGCAAGCAATATTATCAAAGCATCCGGAAGTATCAGAAAATGAAGTAGAAATTATTTTCAGGTACGTAGATACTGTACTGGTAGAAGGAATTGATGCAGCCGATAATGGTATTAGGACAACAGAGAACATTATTCCTACTATGTGTATTTCTTCAATTATTGGTGGTTATAACCCTACATGGGATTCCCCAGAGTCAGTGGATGCAGCATTTAATGATGCAGTAGGATTTGCGGAAGATATTCTGGAAAACTTAATTGATCAAAAGGTTTCAACACTAAAAGCGAGAACTTTTGTAATTGATGCTTACAACAATCGTAAGAGACCTGAACTGTTAGTATTGGATAATTCATATCCGTGGGAACGTACGCTAAAAGAGATTGATAAAAATAAAGAAGTTCTGTTTGTTATTTATCCAAAAGAAGAAGGATACTATATGCAAACGGTTCGTGAGTACGGTGAAGTGCGCAAGGACAGAAAGAGTCTTCCAGAGGAATGGGCTGGAAAAAGGGAAGAGGAATTGAGCCGCATTGTAGGAGTAAAAGATGCTGTCTTTTGCCATTCATCAAGATTTATAGCAAAAGCCGGTTCATTTGAAAGTATATTAAAAATGGCAGATATCGCTATTTCAAAGCCTGAACAAAAGATAGAAAACAGGGTTGTAGATAGAAATGTTTTTGATATTTTAAGGTTAATTTTACAAAATAAATTAGTGATTAAAATCAGAAGAAATAGATAATAGGAAGGGCTGTAGCAAAACAGAAATACTTACTGGTTTAGCACTGGTACTTCCGTTAGCTACGTAGCTGTATGGTTATTTAATATTGACCAGCCTGACCTGAAAAGAATTTTATGTCAGGCTGATTACTTTATTTTCACAAAATGTGAGTATACTTATTTAGCATGAAATAACTTTGCATCTAGCTCATTTGAAATTCCAATATTATAAATATAAACATTGCTTATTTCTATAGCAAATAAGTTTTGCATGGGTTCAGATAAATTTAATTTCTCAAATTTCTTGTGATATTCCATTACATAATCTCTGATATTTCCAATGTCAGGTTGAATATAATAGTTTAAGGCATCTTTAGGAATATCATAACTTTTTGTTAGTATGTCTGGGAATATTCTTCCTCCAAATAAATCTGCAATAAACCTGACATAAGCATAAGCTACAATTAACTCAGGATGCTCTTTATCTATCTCGTGTATTCTTGCTATACATGCTTCTGTAGAAGGCAATAATTTCATTTCAGATAGTTTACCTCCAACCAGAATATCTAAGTCCTTTTTTATTAATTCGGATCTATACAATTCTTTTGTAGCAAAATATTCAATACCTTCATGGTTTAAATGTTTATTAAGAGTATCCTCTATTGCTTTATACATAGCATGTAAATTAAATATATATTCAATATATCCTTCTTTACTTGCGTTTCCTTCGATTAATCTCTTTATAAACCCACTTTTCTCAGATGCTAAATGCAATGCATTAGTGTTATTTTTTATGTTTACCGTAAAATCCATAAAAACTCACCTCTTTTTATCATAATGATATAAATAAGCTATTAGTATTTGCTAAATTCTTTAACAGTATTGTATAGCTAAATCTGGTTTTTTATACAAACATCATAATAGGCTTAATTTTACCGGCAGAAAGCATATTTGTGTATACTGCAATTAAATGCGCCTGACAGCATAAGAAATCTAGAAGTTATTATGTTATTAGTGCTACATCCGATTATTTATCATAAAAAGTAGATACGTTCAAAATTATCAACTAAGTCTTTAACAGGAGGTATAACATGAGCAAATCAAAAAAATTATTTAGAATTGTTCTTTCTATGATTTTGGCAACGGTAATGGGGTTATCTTTTTCTGTAAGTGCTGCGAGCGTTGCAACTAATGCGAGCGTACACGACATTTATTATACCGTTTATAATGAAAAAGGTGAAATCGTTAAAGAAGGATTAATTCCGGCAATAGGTGCAAGATATACCTGGTCAGGTTCAATTACCCTGGATAATGGTTGGTACACAGCATTTATGCAACCAGGACCCAGAGGTTTTTACGTTACCAAAGACACATCCATGTCGTTTTCTTATACATTAAACAGAAATGCTACCATCGAATATTATTTTTATCAAAATTCTACTTCAGACACAACACACCCAAATACTTGGAAGTCTGGGACAAAGAAGGCATCCAGTGCTACTATAACGTATACCGCTGACAAAACAAATTATTATTTTGTAGGTATTACTAACGCTTCCTCAGATAGTATAACAATATCCAACGTTTCGTTTGTGTTTTAGCACTGAAGATACATAATTATTTTCTTGGTTGTGGCTTCATTTATTGTTTTCGGTGTCATTGTTAATCGGATGTAGTATTTATCATAAAGTACAAGCAAGTAAAAGAACGAAGGTATTTTTGATTATATAAAATATGTTCGTTCTTTTTTATTACTTTATGAAACAATAAATAAGATTTAACTGAATACAGGGAAAAAGTTATTATTTTCTGGTGTTGATATTGATAAAATAGAGGATGGAAAAATCGTTGAGCATGGAGGTGCGACAAATACCTTTGAAACTTTGTTTGAAGAGAATATAATTCAATCTACTCCGTAAAGTTTGATTTAAACATTACATAATTACTTAGTATTGCGTATTTTGCTTTTTTATATTAAATTAACTGATTAAGTGTTAATAATTTTATAGATTCAATTGAGCTGCACTTTTGTGAAGGTAACCGTACATTCAGTTATTAAATGGTGTGCGGTTTTATATTGCCCATTTTTAGAACGCTAGCGATATGAACTATGAAATCTATATTCGTACAACATATGGTGTATATGAAGTTAATATTTATGCGACTACAGGCCAGATATTAAGAGTTGAAAAGAGGATGATTAAAAACGAAATAGTGCGGTAAATGTTGAATCTTGACATAGAAATATACCAAATGTAGTATTAAATTACATGAAACAAGGATTATATTTTCTTAAGCCGATAATTCTAATACTGCGATTGGAGAATTTAGCATGAAAATTACGATGATACATGGGCAAAACCATATGGGAAGTACTTATCATATAGGCAAGCTATTGGCAGATAAGCTTGCAACGGAGGATGAGATTACAGAGTTTTTCTTGCCAAGGGACTTGAATCATTTTTGCAAGGGCTGCTACCAATGTATTGATGATGATACAAAATGTCCATATTACAAGGAAAAGCGGAGCATTATCGACGCTATGGAAAAGGCTGATATGTTTATTTTCACTACCCCAAACTATTGCATGGGTCCATCTGCATCAATGAAAGCTTTTCTTGACATGATGTTTACATATTGGATGGCACATTGTCCTAGAGAGTGGATGTTTAGAAAGAAAGCAGTTGTTATTTCAACTGCTGCTGGAGCAGGAACCAAGCAGGCAATTAAGGGCGTGACAAGGTCTCTCTTTTATTGGGGTGTTCCTTTTATAAAAAGCTATGGCATTAACGTACAGGCCATGAACTGGGCTGGCGTGAAGGCGGATAAGAAAATAAAAATCGAAAAAGATATGAATAAGTTTGCCCAAAAGGTGGCACGTGTTAAAAGGCCAAGAGCAAGTATAAAGACAAAATTTATATTTTTTATTATGGCGAACATACACAAAGCCGGATGGGATTCTTCTCCTGTCGAAAGGAAGTATTGGGAGGAACGGGGGTGGCTAAATAAGGAGCGACCTTGGAAAAAATAGAAGACAAGGAATTGATACCAATAAAACGATAATAATGCATAAATTGTAAATACAAATAAATATTGACAATTTATATATATTTACTTATAATTAGTAAGTAAAAATGTAACTATAAGTCATATTTCAAAAATAATGTATTAAAATGAAAAATATGGTATAAATATTGTCGCAAATATTATATACTTGAATAATTATAATAAGGATTAATTCAAAATTAATTAGGTATTTACAGAAAAAAGATATAAGTTAAAAACCCATAAGTCATACAACTTCTTGGCGGGAGCAGATGACTTATGGGCTAGTTGCATAATAGCTTTATGCTATTTTGCATTGCTATTTTATTATACCACTAATATGTAGAAGTGTATAGGTACTATATTTACAAAAGGCACTTATTAAATGCTAATTGCTGATGGGGCATTTTAGATAAACAAAGCCCTTTTCCGAGCTTCTAAAACTGCGCAAATTTCCGCAACAGCGTATATTTCATAAATGAACTTTATATTTGGCTTAATCAGTAACAATTTAGTCATTACCAAATAAATTTTCAATTTATTTAAATCAATAAACATAGAAGGATAAAATTATTTCATTTTAATTTATGTAATAGGTAAACACTTATAAGTATAAGGGGGAGTTCATTGTGGAGAATATCGGAGGATACAATAATATTCGTAACAGCAGTGAAGAGAAAATTCCAAAACGTCACTGGATTTCGTTAACAGTTATACTTGCTGCTGTATTTATGGATCTTTTGGACAGTACCATAGTAGGTCTTGCTATCCCTGTAATTCAAAGAGATATCGGTACAAGTCTTGCGCTTATGCAATGGGTAATAGCAGCATATTCAATTTCATTATCTATTTTACTTATAGTTGGTGGCAGATTAGGAGATATTTTTGGCCGTAAGCGTATTTTTTTAATAGGAGTTGCGGGATTCATTTTAGCTTCAGCCGTGTGTGGTTGTGCACAAAATTCTATAGTGCTCATTGGAGCCCGTGCTATACAAGGGGCAATGTCAGCGATGATGATACCCCAGGTACTATCAATTATTTATATATTATTTCCGGCTAAAGAAAGAGGAATAGCTTTGGGAATATATGGAGGAGTAGTTGGTTTAGCTACTATAAGCGGTCCGCTAGTTGGTGCATTTTTAATTCAGGGAAATATTTTGAATCTTGGATGGAGAGCTATTTTCCTAATTAATATACCAATAGGTATTGTTACTTTAATATGTACTATGATATTTATTCAAGAATCAAAATCTTTGAAAGCAATGCGTATGGATATATTAGGAATTGTAATTGCTACTGTTGGTTTATTGCTATTTATTTATCCTCTAATTCAAGGGGAAGAAGCCGGATGGCCTATTTGGTCTTTTCTGATGATACTAATGTCAATTCCCATATTTGTAGCCTTTGCTTTCTATGAAAAACATGTAACCAATAAAACAGGATCTCCTCTGGTTGTTGTAAGCTTGTTCAAACAAAAACAGTTTGCTGCAGGACTTCTTGTTAATTTATGTGTATTTTCAGCAATATCTGCTTTTTTCTTTACTTTTGGGGTGTATTGGCAGATAGGAATGGGCTTTTCAACAAAAAATGCTGGTTTGACCACATTGGCTTGGTCAATAAGTGTAATGTTAATTTCTGGAAAATCTGTTAAGCTTGTGAATAAATATGGAAGAAAGTTGATTCGAGCGGGAGTGGTTATATTAATCATAGCTATGGTAGGTATGATTATTACTATATTTGCAAAAGGAAAAGAAATAGGGTCTTGGAATATGGTTCCGCTGATGATAATTGGTGGATTAGGAAGTGGATTGATATCTCCAGTGCTTACTAATATCATTATTGGATGTGTTAAAAATGATGATGTTGGATCTGCATCTGGAATTATCAATACTATAACACAAATGGCCAATGGAATAGGCGTAGCTTTGGTAGGAGTTGTCTTTTTTGGCGTGTTGGTAAATCAAGCAAACATAAGTGTTGAAAAGGCTATTCCAAATATACAATCCGAATTTCATAATATAGGTATACCAGCAAAGCTACAGGATGAACTTATTAATGATTTTAGGGTCACATTTTCTGAAGGACTTTTTGAAAATGATACTCAACGCTCTATTTCTTGTGTCAAACAGCTAGATAAAGCAAAATCAAATAATCAAATATCAAATGAAATGAAAGATTCAGTATTAAATGTAATCAAAAAAGAATATAACCACCACCGTAAGCTTTTGTTCAATTTATCTTTCAAGTATGCACTTGTTTTTGTATCTATAGTTTTTTTAATAGCTTTCTTTCTAATTACCTTACTTCCTGGTAAACGTATAGGGATGCAAATTTGAAATATAAGGTCATAGTTTTTAATTCAAATTCAATATTTTTATCATTATAATAGGGGGCTAATATGATTGAATCAGGATATAAAGATGTATTAAATATTGGCGAGGCGTATTTCAGTTCAAAGTATAACTCTCTTGTTGATGTCTTAAGAGAAGGAGCTGAGAAAACCCCTGATTCTGTAGCAATTACATATTTAGTAGACGGAGAAGAAGTTGAAGAAAAATATACATTTTCAGAACTGGATGCATTGGCAAAACGTCTTTCATTAAAAATTTTAGATAACTGCAAATCCGGTGATAGAGTAGTTCTATTTTCAGAACGCTCAGTAGATGTATTTTTATATTTTATTGGCTGTCAATATGCCGGAGTAGTTGCTATACCAGTTGCTCCACCTTTGGGTGAGAAAGCAGAGAAGTTGCTAAAGGATATTGTCATTGATTCACAAGCCGAGTGTATATTAACAACAAACATTATGCTTTCGAACATAGAACATATTATCGGACAATTAAAATCTTACGGGTGCAAGTATATCATTTCTGGTGATGAAATTGAGGATTATGATCCAATTATGTGGAATGACCCTCAAATGGAATTGGACACTATAGCAAGCATATTATATACTTCGGGGTCCACTGGCAAACCTAAAGGTGTTATGCAAACAAATAAAAACCATTTAACCAGTGCGGATGCTTTTATGGAAGCATGGATGCCAATTAGTTCTCAAAGAACATTAGTTTCTTGGATGCCTTTACATAATGCCTTTGGACTAAATGTTGCAACGGTTAATTCACTTTGCCATAAATTCAATGTAGTATTATTGCCTTATACAAGTGTAGTTATAAACCCTATTTTGTGGCTAAAGGCTATATCGAGATACAAAGCTGATTACTCGGGTACTATTAACTTTCTGCTAGAACTTTGCTGCAAGAAAATCACAGACGAACAATGCATCGGTCTTGATTTAAGCAGCTGTATAACAGTTTTAAATTCTGGTGAGAAAATTCGTGTTGATACATATAATAAATTCTGCAATAAATTTAGTAAATACGGGTATAGGCCCGAAGCTTTAAAGAACCTTTTAGGCTCTACTGAAACATTGAATTTAACATTTGGATGTGGTCTTGTTATTAAATATTTAAACAAAAAGAAAATAGGGGAAAATCTGGTTGGAATATCCACTGTTGACGGACCGGAATATAAACAGGTGGTAAGTGCCGGGAAAGTCAATAGGTTTGCAAAAGTTGAAATAGTTAACCCAGATACAAGAAAATTATGTAAAAAAAATGAAATAGGTGAAATTTGGGTAAGAAGTAATACCGTAGCAAAAGGATACTGGAATAGTGACAAAAAAACTATAACGGAATTATTAAATGCGTATATAGCGGATACAGGAGAAGGTCCATTTTATAGAATGGGTGATATGGGGTTTTTCTATGAAGGTCAATTGTATTTAACAGGTAGATGTAAATCAATGATTATTGTAAACGGAAAGAATTACTATTTAGATGATATTGATGAATTGATAGGCCGTTCTCATCCTTTTCTTAGCACAGCAGCATGTACATCCTTTGTTGTAGATGAAATAGATGATAAAGAAAGGCTTATAGTAGTATGTGAAATCAATGAAAATAACTATACAGAAAATGATTTGCTAAAAGTAACTGAGTCTATACAAAATAAAATTTATGGGGCTTTGGAAATTCCAGTTTACTCAATAAATTTAGTTAAACCTGGGGAGATAGAAAGGTCACCAACAGGAAAAATGTTGAAGAATTCTACTAAGGAAAAATTTCTTAATAACAGGATGAATATAATTTATTCATGGAAAGAAACATCAAGTGACGAATATTCGTCTGATTCGCAAACAATACAAGATATCGAAAATAAGATTAAATTAATTATCAGCCGCCTCTCTGGTAGATCACCTGAGAATATAAACGTCCAGACTCCAATTGCTTCTAATGGTCTTGACTCAATAAAGTTGTTGGACTTTTCTAATGAAATAATTAAAACTTTTAATATGAAAATTGTAATGGCTACACTTTTAAAGTGTGAAAATATAAAATCGCTATGTGAATATATTCAAAAAAATATTAGCTAAATTCTCAAGACGATGAATATTTGATTCAAATATATTATCAAAGTTTTTTACTAAATTGAGGGGGAAGAATGAACACAATAATAATAAATAAAGAACTCTGCATTGGTTGTAAAATCTGTTTTAAATCATGTTTTATCGATGTAATAAAATGGGATAATTCAGCTAATAAACCGATTGTAAAATATCCTAAAGAATGTGTACAGTGCGGATACTGTGAAATTAACTGTCCAAAACGAGCCGTTAAAGTTGAACCGGACTATGGAAGTTATTTATTCCCACGTGAGAATATTAATGAAATGTAAAAGGAGATAAATCATGCTGGATATGACGAAAACAGATATATTAGTTGTAGGTGGCAGCCTTGCAGGTATATCAGCGGCTATAACTGCAAAGGAGGCATTTCCTGAATTAGAAGTTTCCGTTGTCGAAAAGTATACATCTGGCTATGCCGGCAAAGCAAATAGAGGCGCAGGAATTATGTTTATGATGGGTAATTCTGATCCGGAAGACTTTGTAAAATATCATATTCATCATATCGGAGATTATTTGAATGACCAAAATGCATTAAGAAAATATGCTATGTCCCTTGATGAAGGGGTAAGGCTACTAGATAAATGGTCGAATGGTAAAATTTGCAAAAACAAAGAAAACTCTTTTAAAACTTTAAAGTGGTTAGCTCAAATAACCGGTACTGATGAATACGGAAAAAGAACTTTTGATGAACCGGAACATTTCCCTTGGACATTGGTCGCTATTGAATTAGACTTTATGCTAAATGTATGCCGTTATGCAAGAAGTGTGGGAGTCAAAATTATTGATAGAACAGGAATTGTTGATCTGCTTAAAGATGGTGACAGGATCAGCGGTGCAGTAGGATACAATATAGATACACAAGAACAAATAGTATTCCAAGCCAAGTCTGTTATACTTGCGACTGGTTCACAAAATTATCGCATAATGCCTATGTGGTCGCCTGGACGCGGGGAAGGAATGGCAGCAGCTTTCAGAGCAGGTGCACAATTTAGAAATTGTGAGTTTGGATCCTTCTATAATTGGACCTCCCTTGATAACTTTGAATCTGACATGGGCGTTGAGTTTGCTTTATTTAATGATAAAGGTGAAAATGTAGGGGAGCCTCATACAAGAGGAGAGCATCCGGATGTAGATCAAAATTCACTTGCTGAATGGTATAAACAGATGCGTGACGGCAATGGACCTATGCATTACCGAATGGAGTTAAATCCATTGATGCCATACTTAACTTCAGTTCTAGGATCTGATTCTTTTTATGAAAGACCATATGCTGACCGTTTTTGGAACAATTTATTTTTTAATGCATTTTCTCAACGCACTAGCGACGAAGTAATTCCGGGCTTTATAGGTGAGTTCTCTGGTCTTCAGGTTGATATGAATATGGCAACTACAATTCCGGGATTATTTGCAGCAGGGGATATATGCTATGGTGGTTCCGCTGTAGCTGGAGCAGTACCACCACCTCCGGGACGTGTTAGGGGGAGTGGGTTAGCTTTTGCTCAATACTCAGGGCGTATTGCAGGGCTAAGTGCTGCAGAATATACTTCTGTCGAAAATTATGGAAATATTGATGAAATTGCAGTTGCACAAATCGATATGCGTTTTAAGAAACCTTTATCACAAAATGGAAATATAGAGGTTATGGATTTTCTTCCGGAAATACATAAAGTTATACAGCCCCTTGGAAACAGTTTATATCGTAGTGAAGAAAGAATTTTGGCTGCTTTGAAACGAATTCAAGAGCTAAAATTAAGGACATCAATGTTAAAAGCCGAGGACGCACATCAATTATTTGGATGTAATGAAATTGAATCAATGCTGATTTGTGCAGAACTTTTCTTTACCACTTCATTATTAAGAAAGGAATCCAGAGGATGGTTTTTAAGAGAAGACTATCCTGAGAAATTAAATAAAGTTAAATGGTATACAGCAAAGAGTATAAACGGAAGTCTTATAACTGACGAGATGGAAGTACCATTTGAGAACTATAAATATAAACCTGAAAACATAGGGGGAAATACATGAAAGAAAAACAGCTAATTCCGATGACCCAGGAAGAACAAAAAAAGCCTTATGCTAAATACTATAAAACTCAATTAGCTCAACCCAATATGGAGCAAATAGAGCAACTAAACAAAGGTCCCATGAACCCTCGCAAAGCACTTTATCCTGAAAATATGGATGAGTTGTTGAAGATGGGATACATGGAAGTCGAAACCGGATATTGTATTTTGGAAAATGGCGCAGGATATGTGGCGACAAATAATAAATTTCCAGGTTGCACAATAGAAATGATACAGTGGTGGTATGCATGGCATACTTTAGAAGGCTTGCGTTATAAAATATGGAATCCATACGGTCACCAAACTATTGCTATTTCAGATGAACATAGAGAGAAAATAAAAAATCCCAATATACCGTTAGAAGAAAAATCGCAGGGAGTAATACATTTCGAAGTTGAGGATATTGGAGCAGGGCCCCAGGACGTAGTTATTCATTTCTTAACACACAGAGAATTAGGAATTACTAAAGCATTGGATACTTCTAAATCAACGATAATAGGTGGTTATGGCATAATAGAAAGCCGTGATAATAACTATGGGAAAAGTCAGGGCAAAATGCCGGTTATAATGATTCATAATTTTCGTGAAACCGAATATGGTGTAGAGTCTAGAACAAGATTTTGGTTAGGATATAGGATAAACAAAGGTATTCCAATGTTAGTACTTCCCAAAGATGTTGTGATACCGGTTGAAGCACCTATGGGGCTTGCATTTAATAATGTTCAAGAGTTTTCACATCTCTCATCTTTTTTACCTGATATTTATAAAGAATTTGGTAATTTACCACTGTAGTAACCAGATAAAAGATTATTATGTCTATAAGGAGAAGAAAAATGATAGCATATATATTCTCTGGCCAAGGCTCGCAGCAGAAAGGAATGGGTTCAAATTTATTTGATGAGTTTCCCAAGTTAACCCAAACAGCTGATGAAATATTAGGTTATTCAATAAAACAGTTATGTCTGGAAGACCCGGACCAAAGATTAGGCCTAACTCAGTTTACCCAACCCGCTTTATACTGTGTAAATTCACTGTCCTACTTAAAAAAATTAAATGAAACTGGGATAAAACCCAATTTTGTTGCAGGACATAGTCTTGGAGAATTTGTAGCATTATTTGCTGCCGGAGCTTTTGATTTTGAGACCGGATTAAAACTTGTCAAAAAGCGTGGCGAATTGATGGGTAATATTTTGGGAGGTGGCATGGCAGCCGTTATTGGCTTAAATGAAGAATTAGTTAAAGAAGTATTAGAAAAAAATGAGCTTTATGGTATAGATATTGCGAATTATAACACACCTTCACAAATTGTTATTTCTGGGAAAAAACAAGATATAGATAATGCAAAGCAGATTTTTGAAGCTGCAGGAGCAAGGTATATTATTTTAAAGGTTAGCGGAGCTTTTCATTCAAGGTATATGGAATCAGTAAAAGAGGAATTTGAGGAATATTTACACACTGTTACATTCAATAGACTGGAAATACCGGTTATATCTAATTTTCATGCAAGACCCTACAAAGATGAAGACATTAAAACAATTTTATCAAATCAAATTACAGGCTCTGTAAAATGGACAGAGTCTATCAGGTATCTTTTGGGGCAAGGTGTAGAGAATATAATACAAGTAGGCCCCGGAAATGTTTTATCAGGCCTTGTAAATGCCATTAAAAGGGAAGCTGCTCCCTTGAATCTCAAAGAAGATAATGAAGAGAAAATAGTGGAATCATATCAAGAAGAAAGAAATTTAATTAAGAACGATAATGATGAAGACATTGCTATTATTGGATTAAGCGGAAGATATCCAATGGCAAACAATTTGGAAATGTTTTGGGAAAACCTTAAATCTGGTAAGGACTGCATTACAGAGATTCCAGAGGAAAGATGGAATAATGAGCGCTACTTTGATGCTGATAAATATAATAAAAATACATATTACAATAAGTGGGGCGGTTTTTTAGACAACATAGATAAGTTTGACCCTACATTTTTTAATATTTCACCAAAAGAAGCTGAGGTTATTGATCCGCAGGAAAGATTGTTCCTTGAAACAGTATGGCATACTATCGAAGATGCAGGATACAAGAGTGATGCACTGTCCGGTTCGGATATGGGGGTATTTGTTGGAGTAATGTTCGGACAATACCAACTATTTGGAGCAGAAGAATTGATGAAAGGTAATTACAGATTCAGTGAGTCAAGTTTTGCTTCCATTGCAAATCGTGTATCATTTTTCTTAAATTTACACGGACCTAGTATTGCCATAGATACAATGTGCTCATCTTCTCTTGTTACAGTTCATATGGCTTGTGAAAGTATTAGAAGAGGAGAATGTGATTGGGCTATTGCCGGTGGAGTAAATCTTACTTTGCATCCTATCAAGTATTTCATGTTAAGCCAAAAAAGATTTGCTTCGAGCGATGGAAAATGTAGAACATTTGGTGAACTCGGAGATGGTTATGTACCTGGTGAAGGGGTAGGGGCTGTTCTTCTAAAACCATTAAAGAAAGCTATTCAAGACAATGACAATATCTATGGTGTTATTAAAGGCAGTGCAATCAACCACGGAGGAAAAACTAACGGATATACAGTTCCAAACCCGATTGCCCAATCAGAAGTAATATTAAAGGCACTGAGAAAGGCAAAGATAAATCCGCGAACCATCAGTTATGTAGAGGCACACGGAACAGGTACTGCTTTAGGTGATCCCATAGAGATTACCGGACTAAATATGGCGTATAGAAATTATACAAACGACAAACAGTATTGTTCAATAGGTTCGGTAAAAACAAATATCGGACATTTAGAGTCGGCTGCTGGCATTGCATCACTTACCAAAGTGTTGCTCCAAATGAAAAACAAACAACTGGTGCCGTCTCTTCATTCGGATGAATTAAATTCACTAATTGATTTTGAAGAGTCGCCTTTTCAGGTTCAACATAAACTAGAAAATTGGAAACGTCCTGTTATAAAAGAAAATGGTACCGAAAAAGTGTACCCAAGAAGAGCAGGAATAAGTGCTTTTGGCGCGGGTGGAGTTAATACGCATATTATCCTTGAGGAATATGAAAATAATCAAGTTATATATGATGCTCAGGATAAAGATAAATATATATTTATTCTTTCAGCAAAGAAACAACATGTATTAAAAGAATATGCAAAGGAATTTGTAGGATTTTTAGATGGACAACTTAGAAACAAAAAAGATATTTCACTTCGGGATATTGCCTATACTCTGCAAGTTGGACGAACTGAAATGGAGGAAAGAATAGCTTTCATAGCTGCTAATGTAAATGAGATTATAGAAAAGTTACATTTATATATTGAAGGAAGGATGAACTTAGAAAACTTTTATCAGGGTAATGCGATGTCAGGCAGACCGAATTTAGATGCTGGACAAGATAAAGACAACGTGGCAAGTGCACAAGATTATGCTGACCCAAATAGATTAGCTCAGTTATGGGTTTCAGGTGTTTGTGTTGATTGGAATTTACTATATAAAGAAATCAAACCAAACCGAATAACGTTGCCAAACTATCCATTTGTGAAGGAAAGTTATTGGATAGAGCAACAAAATGGTCTGTTTCAAAACGTAAAAGATGTTCTTGAACAGGTAAAAAAGCTACTTGAACAAGTGGAAACTATAATTGAACCGAAAAAGTTGTTTAATACTTCAAAATCGGATGAGTCTAAAATTTATTCAAATAATTTTAGAAACCAACCAAATATAAAGATTGAGACAGAGCAAAATATTTTTAATAAGTTATACGATTCACCAGAGTACGAAAGAAAAGGAATAATTACTAAACATATTCAAAAAATGGCTGCAGATTTTTTATCTTATATTCCGCCAAATTTGCCAGAGATATATGTGGATTTTGTTAATATTGGAATGGACTCCGTAACAGTTTTGGACTTCAAGTCCAAACTTGTGGAAGAATTTAAAGTTGATTTTCCAAGCACTATATTGTATGAATATTCAACAATTGAAAAATTATCAGAGTATATACTAGATATTATTCAGCTTGATAAAGAGCATAATCATGGAGTAAAAACTTCTGAAGAAGATAGCTCAGCAGAAGTCAGCAACCATAAAGTCATGGAGCTTTTAGACACAATAATACTATCAGAAAAAGAGGAGTCTGGCAAAAATGATTTTATAGAAGATGATCTTATATCCATTATAGATAAAATGGGATTATAACAGGAAATTTTTAACAAATATATGAGGGGGATTTGCCATGGATGAACAAGTTTATCATGATAAAGAAGTTTTATTACAAAAGTCACTTCGTGCCATAAAAATATTACAAGACAAGATTGAAAAACTTGAGAAAAAACAAAATGAGCCAATAGCAATTGTTGGCATGGCATGCCGTTTTCCTGGTAACAGTAATACACCGGATAAGTTTTGGGAATTTTTAAAAAATGGCGGAGATGTTGTAGGTGAAGTACCTCGTGAAAGATGGGATTATGAAGATTATTATAATGCTGATCCCGATGTGCCAGGAAAATCATACGTTAAAGAAGCATCATTTTTAAGTGAAGACCTGAAGCAATTTGATCCGGCTTTTTTTGGAATTTCGCCCAGCGAGGCTTCTGAAATGGACCCTAATCAGAGACTCTTATTGGAAGTTTCTTGGGAAGCCCTTGAAAGTGCTTGTGTAGACATGAATAAAATTTCTGACATGGTAGCGGGTGTATATATAGGGTTTATCTGTGGTGATTACTGGTCCATGCATAGGGACTTGAAAAAAATAACTCCTTATTCGTTTGCTGGTATGGTTGGAAATATGATATCAGGCAGAATTTCATATGTGCTCGGCCTGAACGGACCTTCAATAGTTGTCGATACAGCTTGCTCGGCAGCAGCAGTTGCAATTCACCTGGCTTGCTCCGCTTTAAGAAATAATGAATGCAATATCGCATTAGCTGGGGGATCAAATTTAATACTAATGCCGGATGTATTTATAGGTTTAAGTAAACTAAAAGTGTTGGCAAAAGATGGTAGGTGCAAACCTTTCGATGCCAATGGAGATGGTTATGGTAGAGGAGAAGGTGTAGGGATAGTAGCTTTAAAAAGATTGTCAGATGCAATAAAGGACGGGGATTATATACATGCTGTCATAAAGGGTTCTGCGATTAATAATGATGGTAAAGGCAGGAGTCTTGCATCTCCTAATGTAGTTCAACAGAAAAAACTCTTAGAAAAATCTTTAGAGAACGCAGGACTTTCTCCAGATGAAATTGGTTATTTTGAAGCTCATGGCCCGGGAACGCCTGTTGGTGATCCTATCGAAATGGAAGCAATAAGGTCAGTTTATGGAAACAGCAAAACACGTAAGACACCTCTGATGGTTGGTAGTGTTAAAGGAAATATTAATAATGGAGAGTATGTTGGAGGTGTTTCTGCACTTATAAAAGCGGTACTCTGCCTGAAAAATAAAGCGATACCGCCAACAATGCGGCTAAACTCTCTTAACCCAAAACTAAATTTGGACAAAATACCTGCTGTTGTGCCTACAAAGCTAACCAAATGGGATACAGATGGTAAAAAAAGAATTTGCGCTATGAATTCTTTTGGCTTAAGCGGGACAAGTGTAAACATAATTATTGAAGAAGCTCCTGAGGCTGAGTCTGTAAGTAACCGCAAGAAAGATACTCACCAAAGGAAATGGCATGTTTTGGCTTTATCTGCTAAAGGCGAGGATGCTTTAATCGAAAAAGTGAGATCTTATTGTAATTATATAGATAATAATAGAAATGTTCCAATCGAAGATATTTGTTATACCTCAAATGTAGGAAGATCACATTTTTCAAATAGAGCAGCATTCGTAGCAGATAACCTTGAAAAACTCAGAAATGATTTAAATGAATTTGTTACTGGTAGTACAAGCAAAGCTACAGAAAGTTCAGGCAATTTCTATTCAGGAACATGTCATACTAGTGGTCGGTTAAAGACAGTTTTCATATTTAGTTCAGAAATGAATGATCTGTTGAAAATTGCAAAAAACTTATATGATTTGCATACAAAATTTAAAGAAATATTGGAGAGTTGTGATGAACTAATAAAGAAACACTTCAAATTCTCATTAATTGAAAATATTAAAACTCTTGGCAATATGACAATTGATTTTTCAGAAACGGTAGTTAGAGAAGCGTGTTTGTTGGCTATTCAGTATTCACTTTTTAGTTTTTGGAGAAGCTTGGGTATAAAACCCGACGCGGTTTTGGGGGAGAAAATTGGTGAACTGTCAGCAGCTTGTGCTGCAGAAATCATGTCATTAGAGACAGCTTTAGAATTAGTTTCACAAGAAATATTCAAAGTATCCGAACATAAGTCATTTAGCGGAAGACTTAACCCGCCAAAAGTAAGATTTTTATCGGGTAGATCATCAAAAGAGATTGATAGTGCAACGGCGGTATCATTGGATTATTGGAAGGAGATTTTGGAAAGTAATGCGTCGAAAAAAATGGATTTACAATATCTAACAGAGCAAGGATATGAACTTTATATAAATATTGGAAACAGTTTATGTGACATACATAATTTTAGTGCTAACTATAAAGTTATTGATTCGGTTTTTGGTGAAAACGTAGAAGAAGCACTACTTACAGCTATCGCTAAGTTGTATTGTATGGGAGAATCTATCCAATGGAGTGAGTTTGAAAAAGGAAGTACAGGACGTAAGATACCACTTCCGACTTATCCCTTCCAAAGAAAAAGTTATTGGAGTGAGGCTATTATACCAACCCGTCCTGTAGATTATACTAGTGAAAATATATATGAAGATAAAAGAAAAGTTTATACCAATAAATCATCTACTATTGCTTCATCCACTGATAATATCAAAAAAGATATTAATACTGAACTTGTAGAAAAACTAAACTCTGTGACATTGCAAGAAGGCATAGATATATTACACGCCTATATAAAAGTAATGTTATCTGGATTGCTAAATATTGCTCCTTCTGATATGGACATTACAGAATCCCTTTGGGATATGGGAGTTGATTCAATAATGGCAATAGTAATTAAAAATAGAATTGAAAATGAACTCAATCTAAGTATTAATATTGGAATACTTGACCAAGGTACCAGTATTACACACTTAGCTGAGGTGCTGATAAGATCATTTTCATATATAACTTAACAACATATATTATTAATTTATTATGAACTACGAAATTAAAAATGCAGCAAAGAAATGAGAGATGTATTGTGTTGACACTTGCATTATTGGAAGATGATACAAATCATCAACAGATTTTTATTGAATGTGTAAATTGCTTTCAACAATATTATACCGAAACGTTTAAGATATTAGTTTTCAAGTCATCAAAGGAATTATTTAAATCCAACTTGGAATTTGACATACTATTTCTGGATATTGGATTAGAAGAAGATAACGATGGAATTGAAATTGGAAAACAGCTTCGTGCAAAAGGTTCAAAAGCAGTTTTTATAATTGTTTCATCATTTAATAATAAGCATAGGGAGGCTATAAATGCCGGAATATTACGTTATTTAGAAAAACCTTATTCGCAAAACCAATTTAATGAAGCTCTTTTAATTGCAATTAAGTCCTTACAAACGCAACGATATGTAATTGAAGTAGTATTTAATGGAGAAAGGCAATTAATTAGGATCCTTGATGTTGCATTTATTGAAAATTATCAGAAGAATCGTATAATCCACTTTAATGATGGCAGTATTTTAAAAACTAAATCTACATGGGAAGAAATAGTTAACCAGTTACCACCAAACATGTTTTGTTTTGTACAAAGAAGTTTTCTTATTAATTTTCATAATGTATCTTCGTGTACATCAAATTCTATAAAAATGTCAGACGGTGAGGTAATAAAAATATCCAGATTATTTAAAAACGATTTTACTAAGGCTTATCAAAAATATTTGGAGGTCCAGACATGGGAAATGCAGTATTTAATATAGTGATACAAGTTATACTATATCTCTTTGACCTTTATATATTTTTCAGATTTTTTTCATGCATTTCTCAAAAAAAATATCAATTCAATGTAAATGCTGCTGTTATAATTCTGTTTTCTATATTTTTAGGAGCTCTAAATTATTTTTTGCAGCCATACATTTTAAGAAAAATAAGTATCTTTATTATGATTAGCGTAGTTTTATTCTTTTTATTTGAGATAGAAATTAAAAAACTGTTATATCGTGTTGCAATTTTAATGGGCACCAGCATAATATCCGAGTTTATTGTTGAAATGCTAATTTATCAAGTTTTAAAAGAAAGATATGATTTTACATCTAATATCAATTTGTATTGTTTATATGTAAATGTAGTGGGAAGATTTATTTGGTTTTTAGCTATGCAAATAGTTATGTGCTTTTATGTGCGCAATCGAAATTTATATTCTCATTGCAACATAAATTTTCTTTTATTTTTTCCAGCCATATTAACGATTAATGTGTTGGGAGTGATTTCACTAAGTTCCTTACTTTTTGCTACTAATATTAATCTAAGATTTGTTATTGTAACAGGACTATTAGGTTTGGCTTCGTGTATTGTAATATTCAGCATTTATGATTATTTTTTAAAACAAAATGAATTAATTGATGATTTGTATAGAAAACAAGTTAATATCGATTATTATAATGCTCAAGTTCAAAACCAGGAAATCCTTATGAGCCGTTATCATGAGTATAAAAATTCACTAATAACCATTAAAGGACTGCTTGGATCAAATATTGACCCTGATATAAATGCCTATTTGAATGAGCTTATAAGTGGGTTTAATGATGAGCAGGAACTTGCAATTACTGAAAACTTCAATAATAAAGTCATAAATTCTATTTTTAACTATAACCGTGATAGATGCAAGGCTCATGGAATCCATCTTAACATAGATATTCAACATTTCGATTTGGGATTTTTACGTCCATTTGATACAGGGGTATTATTGAATAATTTATTTAATAATGCAGTTGAAGCCTGTAACTGTATGCCTTCGGGTTCGGATAAATGGATTAAACTAAAGATTTGCTTGTTACATGATGAACTAATAATTGCTATGAGAAACTCTAAATGCAATACCATAGTTCAAAACCATAGGCGTATAATGTCAACAAAACATAGTGCAATATTGACCGGTCATGGGCAAGGCATATTAAATATGAAAAAATGTGTTGCTCGATATAACGGATCATTAAATATTACAAATGGAGATGATTATTTTGAAATATTTATACGACTCAAGTGTACTCATGTTTAAAATTGATTAATAATATGTAGTTTTGTAATTAGTTTAATGGAAGGAGAGGAACATTTAATGAAAATAACTGCGTTTAACGGAAGTCCCAGAGGTCCTAAAGGCAATACAGAAGTAATGGTTAAAAACTTTCTAAATGGCGCACATGATTCGGGAGCTGAAGTAGAAAATATATACTTATCCCAAATGAACATAAATCATTGCCAAGGATGTCGTAAGTGTGTAGAGTTGGGTGGGCAATGTGTTATTGAGGATGATATGAATAAGCTGTTATATAAATATATCAATTCAGATATAGTTGTAATTGCAACTCCGCTAATGATTGATAATATATCAGGTATGTTAAAGGTTTTTTTTGACCGAACTTTTTGTCTGGGTAATCATCGATTAGAACTAGATGAAATGGGGCAGTGCAGACGAGTACGTTCTAAACTTTTTGAACATTGCGTAATGCCGAATATTGTTGTAATGGCGAATAGTGGCTATCCGGAAAGGAGAAATTTTGAAGTTATTGCTCAATTAATGAAAAGAACTGCAAGAAACTTTGGCATGAAGGTAATTGCAGAAATATACAAATCTCAAGGGATACTTTTAAGTAGTGATATTAAAAGGCTTCGTCCAAAGATAGAAGAGTATACTAAGCTTTTATATCAGGCTGGAGGAGAAATTGTGAAATACTCAAAGTTACTACCGCAAACGGAAATTGCACTGGCGGAAGATTTTATTTCTAAAGAGAATTATTTTAAATTGTTGAATTTTATAAATTAAATATACAAAATCAATAAATAGAAAGAAGAGGTTAATTATGTCAACAACTACTGAATATTCATATTTTAGAGAAATATATCCAGGTGCTGCGGCAAATTGTTACACTGGCAGCTTATGTCAAATTATGAGATTGACTGGAAATGAGATTAAAGAACATATTATATATTTATTAGGAAATGGATTTAGATTCTTTGCCAAAATAGATGAGTTTGGAGATCCAAAATTATTAACAGAACTTACTAAAACGGTTGATACTTTTTGTGAAAAATATGGGGTGTCACTAAGTTTTACTGATATTAATCAGTTAAATACAAAGAATCAGATTTTAGAGCTACTTGAATCTCAGCATATAATAGTATGGTTAAATTCTAAGTACTTAAAATATTCAGACTTCTATTATTCGCAGGAAGAAGGCTATTTACATGCTATTGCTTTGGAAAGGAAAATAAATTCAAAATTAATACGCATAATAGATAGCCTTATAGTTAGTGCTCCTGTTGTAAATTGTATTGCTGATTTTGAACTTGAATATTTAGAAAAAGCATTACTTACTGAAATCGAAAAACCTGAAATCGTTAACGTAACAAATAAATTAATTACATTAACCCAAAAAACATCTATTCCAACACCAATTGACGATACCCTATTTCGTAACAACTTGTATTGCAGCAGCACTGAAATTCTTCAAGATTATAACAATGAAAAAATATCACCAGTAATGGAGTTCTATAAATACTGCATGAAAGCTTTAGAAGAAGGCAATGAGGAAAGAAAAGTATGGTTGCTTCAAAGAATTAATAGAATAATTAAATCTTTATGGGTATTGCCTAATAGGAAACTCTTATACTCTATAATACCGGAATTAAATCTCGCAAAATCTGAAGAAGAAACGCTGCTACAAAGTTTAGATAATCTAATAAACAATTGGTTAGTATTATCTAGTTGTTGTTTGAAATGCTCTGTTCAGACAAAAAAAATAGGAATTCTTGAAGAATATTTTACAGATGCCGATAATGGTGAACAAATTTTTTGGAAACAAGTAAATGAAATATTAAAAAAGTATACTTAATATATCCAATAATGCAAAAATCGAGTCCATTTTTGCACTTGCAAACAGTATTTTTGTAATATAAAATAAATTTAAGCTAAATTTTTGAATATTTGGTAAACAAAGTATTATCTGTGAGGCTTTTCCTGGAAATAAGTAAAATAATTAAATATTTATAAAGGTTCTTTTTATTAACATAATCAAGGTTAGTCATTCAGACATATAGATTTCCTAAAAGGAACTATAATAAATACTCAGGAGGCTGTACATAATGAGCGAACAGACAAGAAAAATATTACAAAGAGTAAACCCTTCTTTACAGACCTTTGCAGGAGTCGCACATACCCTTTCCTTACTGGAGAGTTTCGATAATGAAACAAAGCCGTGGCGTATGGAAAATTACATAGTACTTCAGGCAAATGTCATTAAAGCCTTTAGTGGTCAAGTTTTTATGAATTTTTATACTATTCCGAATTTATTTGATCATGGTAATCCAGAGATTCAAGCAAGAAACTATTATTGTCCTTATTTTAATATTTATAGTATTCCCATAAAGGATTACGCTGAGAAAATATTCAGTCCAGTGCTGGAGTCGATTATTAATTTTATTGATGACGACTGCTATGTGGAGCTACCAATTGACTTATTCGCTATAAAGAAATTTAATGTACCAAATCACTTCCTTCATACACCATTAATCTATGGTTATGATAAAAATGAGCAAGTGTTTTACATGAGTGATTTCGCAAATGAAAAGAAATATGAAGAAATTATTTGTACATTTAAAGAAGTTGAGGATGCCTTTAAATCTGGTATGGACGTAATAAAAAATAATATGGATCCTCTTACAGTCAGTATTTTTGCAAAAAGTATTAATATTATAAAGTACATTAACTATAATCATGAATTTAATATCAAGAGATTCTGCGATCAGATATATGATCAAATACATCCAGAAGAATCTGCACGAAGCTATAAAAAATTTGAGGTGGTTGATAAGTACTCAGAAAAGTATTGGGGTACTGATATATATGATGCTCTTGAGGAAAGTATTAAGTTTTTTCATGATAAAGGTGAAATATATGATAATCTTCGTCCTTTTCATCTTATATATGATCATAAGAAAGGGTTGGGTGAACGGTTTGAGTATTGTGCCCAATTATTTAAAGATAAACAAAGCAGCCTTAATTCATTAGCAGAAAAAATGAATGAAATGGCACTTGATGCTGAGGAACTACGCAATAAAGTGGTAAAAAACAGAATGCGCCAAAAATTATCCGCTCAGGAATTAATCATGCAAAGATTAAAGAGTATTAAAAATCGTGAAATTGAAATATTACAAGAGTTCTTGGAGCTTTTTTCTGATATATATAAAAGCTAAAAATAAGTCCATTTCTATTTAGACAATTTTAATAAACCCCACAAATTTATAGAGAGGAAGTTAATAATTATGGTGTCGACGGATGTTAGTAACAGGATAAAAGAGATTATTAAGGAACATTCAGATAAAAAGGATCTGAATGATTTGGAGAATGTCCAGTTGAACAGTGTCTTGGATTCTCTTCAATTTGTAAAGGTTATTGTTTCATTAGAGGATGAATATGATATTGAGATTGAAGACAAATACTTGGTACCGGCTAATTTAAATTCCCTTGCAGCCATGACACAGCTAATCCTTGATATTACTGGAGGAGAAAAATGAGTATCTATTTACAGCCCATAAAAGGACAGAGTACCAGCAATTGCTTTTTTTTTACTCTCTCAACTTTGTTAGAGTACTATAAAAATGGGACAAGCTTACATAATGCCTGCCTTTGGGATTTTAGGTTTGATTATGACGCGAGTAAGAGATTGGAAGACTGTTTATTTGAGGATGAGCTATACGTACAATGTTATGATTTTATCTTTCAAGTAACCGGGTTATCACTTGCTGTTTCAGACACAATCAACTTCAAACAAGAAATTATAAAATCTCTTGAGAAGAATAAGCCTGTTTTGGTTCATTATGACAGCTATTTTTGCCCATGGAGTTACAACTTTAAAAAATATCACTATGATCATTTTTTCATTGTTATAGACTATGATAATGGAAACTATACTTGTGTTGACTCTTTCTTTCTTGATGAAACAGACAAATTATCAGAAGAACTCTTTGATAAAGGATTCATGCATATTATTGATCATGAGTACCATAAAAATAACACCGATACAACAAAAATTATTAATATTGTTAAAGATACCATGCAGGCAAATACAAAAATGCTGGACCAATCCAAAATGTTTAAAGAAATGCTTCAACTTTCTGATTGCATTTTAAATATAGATAGGGATAGAGAATTTGAAGGTCATACTGATGTAAAGACAATACCATTGTTTACGAAAATTCAAAACATTGTATTAAATAGAAATGCATTAAGCAATGTATGTGAACAGTTGGCAAAGGAAACTGGTGAAGAAGATTATAAAGAAATATCCGAATTATTTGCACAGGTAAATCAAGAATGGAATATGCTTCTTGTACTACTAATGAAGTTTTTTGTAACAGGAATGCAAAAGCCTCGTGTGAACTCGGCCACAAAACTTAAAGATATTGTCAGAATTGAAATACAAATATCAGAAAAATTAAACAAAGTATGCTTAGGAGGTTACAAGTAATGGATATTGAAAAATTAGTAATCGAACTAATTGCCAAAGTAGGCGATTTAGATGTAAGTGAAATAAAGAAAGACTCTTTGCTAGTTGATGATTTGTCAATGGATTCTCTTATGTTTTTGGACTTTGTGACTCAAATTGAAGCTAAGGCCAACAGTGTTATTTCACCAAAAGAAATGACCCAAATTAAGACAGTTCAAGATGTCATAAACTTAGTTATTAAAAATAGGGAGTGATAGTATTGTTGGTTTACATAAATGGCTGGGAACACTATAGCAGTGCTTTCGCTTCAGCAGAGGCATTTAGATGTGGGTTTTTTAGTGCACAAAATGAACCAGCAACCAACAGCCAAATATGCGCTTTGGATGAACCCCTTGATTTATTTGAGTATATTGAAAAACGTGGTGCAGGGAAAAAGAGTAATTTTACAAAGGTAACTTCATACATAGCTAAAAAGCTTTGTAATTTAGACATACCGGAAAGTCGTTTAGGAATCATAATGGCAACGGAGTTTGGCAATATAATCGACATGTGTAATCTTGCCACCCTGGCTAAATCTTCTTCTGAGCCTATCTCGGCACAGATATTTCCAAACTCCACAATAAGTAGCGCAACGGTTACGGCATCAATAGCATTACAGGCAAAAGGTCTTAATATAACGCTTAATAGTGGAGTTTTAAGTTTCTATTATGCCTTATTGATTGCCAAAAGTTATATTGAGGATGATAAGCTAGATGCTTGCATCGTTATTGTCGGTGATGATTACAATGAGTTTGCAATAGAAGATATAAATACCTCATATATGAAATTTAATCATTTTCTTTCGACAATTAATGGTGTTATGCTCAGCAAATACAAAAATGAGTTAAGTAATTTTTATATAAAAGATGTTGTTATAGTGCCTGAAGATTCATTTCAAGTTTCAGTGACACCCAATTTAGTATATGGTTATTATAAACATTTAAGCAAAAAGTTGGAAGAGTTACCCTTTGAACCACCCAATACGTATATTGGGCCGTCAATTGCTTTTTTTGAAATGCTACAGGGCTTAAATCATCTGGAAAATACAACGGCTTCACAAGAAGTACAAACATTGTCTTCAGACAACGGAATAATAGCAAGCCTTGTCATAGGAAGGGAAACGTAATAAAAAACCGCAGTTGTGTCTATCTACAGAAATGTAAAATGAGTAGATGTAAATTGGGAGGAGATTATATTATGAAATTATCAGTGGGAATAAACTGGGATTCAGAACTTATAGATAACCTATCGGAAATATCGGCAGTAACTGAAGTATATGGCTGTAATAGTGCAACACCGGTTGGAACCGGAAGACCATCAATGGTGTTAGGTAAGACAACAAAAGAGGACATGCCTGCATATATTAAAAAAGTCCATGAAAAAGGTTTCAAGTTCAGCTATGTTCTTAATGCTCCTTGCATGAATAATCGTGAGTATTCTGTCAAAGGACACAGTGAATTAATTGAAAATATTGATTGGCTTGTAAGTATAGGAGTAGATGGGTTTACAGTTTCGATACCATATATAATCGAAATTATTAAAAAGCGTCACCCACAAATTGCTGTTAAATCAGCAATTGCTGCCCACGTTGGCACAGCTAGAAAGGCAAAGCATTTTGAAAGACTTGGCGTTGATGAAATTGTTATTGATAATATGATAAACCGAGATTTTCGTATGCTAGAGAAAATTAAAAAAGCAGTTAATTGCAAATTAACTCTTTTATTGAACGATGCTTGCCTTTATGATTGCCCTTATAGAGTATATCACTACAATACATGCGGCCATGCTTCTCAAACAAACCATGAAACAGGTGGATTTTATATAGATTACTGTTCAATTCGCTGCCTAATAGATCGCATGAATGATCCTAGTCTGATGATTTCTGCAAGGTATATTCGTCCTGAGGATGTTAAGTATTATGAAGATCTGGGTTTTGATTCATTTAAGGTTAGCGGAAGGAGAATGAAGACACATTGGATTACAAGAGCTGCCAAAGCTTATGCATCAAGAACATATGATGGAAACTTATCAGATATTCTGGATTATTCTATCATAGGTGTGGAGGAAGATGTTCAAACTCCGGATTTTGAACCTGTAATGAGGGGGGCTAAAGATCTCAAATCACCTTCATTTAACAAGCTTGCAACCTTTAGGCCCCATAGGCCCCATATTGATAACAGGTCTTTGGACGGCTTTCTCAAACAATTCGTGGATCGTAAATGTTCTGGTATTTGCGATGAGTGTCATTATTGCAAATCATGGGCTGATAAAGCGGTAAGAACTAAGCCGGAGGACCGCAATGAAGATTTCGAGTTTTATAGTCAAGTAATGGAAGACTTGGTTTCCAGTAGGGTATTTCTTGGAGATAAAGCCAAAGTATAATATTCAATGCTTTAATACAAATACCGTTAGAGTTTAATAGAGTAAGTAAATTAAATATACAGGTGTTAATAAAAGCGAGAGGGATGATTGAAATAGAGAGGATACTGATATCTGGAATCGGAGTGGTATCTCCAATCGGTATTAGCACTCAGGATTTCTACAACAATTTGATAAATGAGAAATATTCTCATACTATTGAAACAACTGCATTCCCTGGCCACGGCGATGATAAAAGGACAGCTCGACTTACGCAAGAGCAGAAAAATAGTATAGATAAATTAATTAATGGGTCAGAAAGTATGCCAAATACTGCAAAATACGCTATTTATGCTGTGGATAGTGCGCTAAAGGATGCAGGGCTAAATGAATCAAACTTATTGAATAAAAGAGTTGCGGTTATTATTGGAAATAATGATGCAGAATCCGATGTTTTTGACAACTATATAAAAACAGGAAGATTTGTAAAGTACGGATATTCCAGCTACAACATTTCCAAGGGTGTTTCAGATTACTTTAAGCTGAATGCATTAAATTTATGTGTACATAATGCATGTGCTTCGTCAAATATGGCAATGGATTTAGCTTTTACAATGCTAAAAAACAAACTGGTTGATATTATAGTTGTAGGCGGTGCAGACTCTTTTTCATTAAGAAATTATGCCGGATTTAACAGTTTAAAGTCGTTAAGCCAATCCACATGCAAGCCATTCTCAAGTTTTAGGGACGGTATTACGGTAACTGAAGGGGCTGGCATAGTTATACTTGAAAGAGAATCTGATATGGTGAAAAGAAAGAAAAGTGCTTATTGTGAGGTCTTAGGCATTGGAAGCAGTAATGATGCATATCACCTAACTCACCCGGAAAAGAATGGAATAATAATGGCGGTAGAAAAAGCATTCAAGTATTCCGGCATCACATACAAAGATGTTGAATATATTATGCCTCATGGAACAGGTACTCCCACTAATGATGAAACAGAGTCCGCTATTATAAAGGAAGTTTATCCCGATAAAAAAAATCTCAAAGGAATTTGCTCTATCAAAGGAACAGTGGGACATATGATGGGAGCTGCGGGAGCGGTTGCAACTGTGGCTATATGCATGATATACAAAAATGGTATCCTTCCACCGTCTTCTAAATCAATTCCTCAAGATGAAGTGTGTGATGTTAAAGTTATCACAGAGGCAATCAAGGATGATAATATTGGTATATTTGTAAATCATTCCTTTGGGTTTGGAGGCAATAATTCTGTAGTTGTGCTAAGAAATTATAATTAGGAGACAGTATTTACTTTAAGAAAGAAGGACTCTGGAATGTTTACAAATACAGTAATAGTAACAGGTGGCTCAAGGGGAATAGGCTATGAAATTGTCAAACTGTTATTAAAAAATTCTTACTCAGTAGTTTATACCTATTTACACAGCAATAAACACCATAATGAATTAGTGGATATTGCACAAAAAAACAATGTTGGGTGTGAATGTTATAAACTTGACGTTTCAAACTCGGAGGAAGTAAGAACTTTTAAAGAATGGTTTGTTCAAAAAAAATATGAGCTGGTAGGACTGGTTAATAATGCAGGAATAATAAGTAATAACTTGATTATCAGTATGTCGGATGAAGATTGGCATAATGTTATTAATGTTAATTTAACTGGAACATTTTACATGTGCCGAGAATTTGCAGTTCTAATGCTTAAAGAAAGAAAAGGATTTATTGTCAATATTTCATCCACTCATGGAATTAACGGAACCATTGGAGGTGCAAATTATGCTGCATCCAAGGGTGGAATAATTGCATTTTCAAAGTCTTTAGGTTTGGAACTTGCCAAGTTTGGAATAAGGGTTAACGTGCTAGCTCCTGGCTATATTGATACAGATATGATTGCAGACTTTGGAGATAAACAATGTGATTCTCTAAAGAAAAAGATATCCTTAAACAGATTTGGAACCCCGGAAGAGGTTGCTCAGATGGTCTTGTTCTTGGCAAACGGGAATCATTTTTGCCAAAACACTGTTATAACCATGGATGGTGGTATGGTATAGATGCATGTGAAAGGGGTGAAGTTGTGACTAATGTAACAAAACTATCAGCAGAATACAATAATAAAACATCAGAATATCTTGCCGGTGGCGTACATTACAATTTCAGGAGAAGTTGGGATGCTACAAAAGTACATTTTAAAGATGGTAAGGGTACACGTGTTTGGGATTTAGACTCTAATGAATACCTTGACTTTTTTTGTAAGTTCGGGGCTAACATTTTGGGCCATAAAAATACCGAATATATAGAGGCAATAAAAAGTGCTCTTGATATGATAGTTGCTACAAACTTATCATACATAGAATATGATTTATGTAAAAAAATCTGTGAAAATTTTAACTCCATAGATAAAGTCCGTTTTTCACTGAGTGGTACAGAAGCGGTTCAAAATGCATTAAGGTTGGCGAGGGCATATACAGGGAAATCCAAATTTATACGTTTTATTTCTCACTACCATGGAAATGCAGATAATATTATGGGTGGAAAGCCAGTAAATGATGTTGATTATTATCCTATTGAATATAATGGAGACCCACGAGGAACATATGGCCGTGCTACAGGCATTATGGAAAGTCAATCTTATATTCTCCCCTGGAATAATATTGATATTTTAAAGGCATTTGTTGAAACCCATAAAGACCAGGTGGCTGCAATTATTACTGAGCCCATTTGCGTAAATACTAAAAGTATGACTCCCTCACCAGTATATTTAGATACCTTAAGAAGCTTGTGTACACAAAACAATATTGTTTTAATCTTTGATGAAGTAATTACCGGTTTTAGAGTATCTTTAGGAGGTGCACAACGCTTATTTGGAATCAAACCTGATCTTACTGTTTTGGGAAAAGCTATTTCTGGAGGGGCTATGCCTTTATCTGTTATTGGTGGCAAACGGGAGATCATGGACTTATATGGAACCAATAAGGTTACTCACGGAGGTACATTCAATGGATATACATTAGGATTGGTAGCTGCAAATAAAACAATTGATATACTGTCCCGTAATAATGGAGAGGTATACAAGCACATGGAAGAACACTTTTCAGAACTCCTTGCAAAATTTAAAGAGACAGCTTCAAATTACGGCTTTAGTATTGATATCCACGGACACCCTACATGCAGTTCATTTTCTTGCAGAAAGTGGGAGCCAAATTTACACATACCGCCTGATATGTTAGAAACTGTTTTAAGCAGGGCCATGTTTGATCATGGAGTACTTTTATCAAACACGACCACTTTTTATTCAAATATAGCAATATGTAAAGACGACATTGATTTATTCTGTAGTAGATTGGATGCAATCTTTGAACACTCTGTCAATAAACTTAAAAATATGAAAGTGTAGGTGATCATATGTCAACGGTTAATGCAAGTGATATTAGAAAACTCATTGACCAGGTTAACTTTAGAGGTATTGAATACAGTAACGAGGATTCACTATTTGACATCGGAATCCTAGATTCACTTAAGACAACGCAATTAATTTTGCTCATTGAAAAAAATTTGAACATTAATATAGATCCGGCAGAATTGGAGATAGAAAACTTCGAAAATGTTGATTTGCTGGTTACTTATATTAATCAGAGGGTTGGATAATATGAATAAATATAATTTGCGCAGGGATATTCCTATAAGTATTTATCCTCCTATTATGCTTTATAATAAGAAGGATGTTAAACATGTTTTTGAGCCGATAATGAGAGGGAGTAACAAAGCTAGTTTATACATACACATTCCATTTTGTCCTAAGAAATGTGACTTTTGCTACTTTACATCATTAACTGCTGGTATGAGTAAAGTAAATGCTTATGTCGACAAGCTATGTGAAGAAATGGAATATATAGGCTCAAAAGAAGCAATTAAGGATAAAGTGATTGATTCTATCTATATAGGTGGTGGAACACCAACTTACATTTCCGAAGAATCCTTTTTGAAGCTATTTAGCAGTATTCGCGAACATTTTAATTTATCTAGTGACATAGAGATTAACGTTGAAGTTCGCCCCGGTAATGAAGCAACATTAGAAAAACTTAAAGTATTAAAAAGTGCTGGAGCAAATCGTGTAAGTATTGGAATGCAAAGTTTTGATGATACTGTGCTGCGAGCTAATGGAAGAAATTGTTCTGTTAAAGATGGCATTGAACTTATTAACAGGTTAAATCAAGCTGAGTTTGATAATTACAATATTGACATTATGTCCGGTATGCTGATGGAGACCGAGGAATCATGGAACTATACCATTAATCAACTGCTTAAGTTTAGCCCTACAAATGTCACTGTATACAAAATGCAGCTATATGAAAATAGCAAGTTAACACAGTATTGCCGTGAAAATGGTATCGAAACTATGACAGAAGAACAGGAGCTATCTTTTATTAGACATTTCTACGATGTTCTCATGAGGAATGGTTATGAGCTTATGTCCAGTACATATAGCTTTTCAAAAGGACCTCAATATGTATCAAAATACAGACAGTATAGGAATTCAGGAGAAGACCTTATTGCATTGGGAATAGCTTCAAATGGAATTCTAAACGGATGTGTATATCAAAAGACCTACGATATGAATTCCTATATGAGCAATAATTTTGAACCTACAAGTGCTTATAGAATGCCTAATGATGAAATTATATTACGTGGTATTATTCTTGGAATGAAGTGCGGAAAAATAGATCGTGAGAAATTTACAGAGAAATATAAAGTAGAGCCCTATGAATATTTTACGCAATTTAAGGAATTGGAGAGCCGTGGTTTTGTGGATGTTACACCGTCCTTAATAAAGGTACGTTATGATTTAATATTCTTTATCGACGACTTAATTAGAACCTTCTTTATGCCGGAGAAAATTAAAGATATGGAGAATCTTATGTTAAAGTACAAAAACTTTGATTTTGGAGGGATAAAAAATGGATAGTGAAATGATAAAGCAAAGTTTATTTAAAGCCTTATCGGCCTGTAGCTTTTTTGAACAACTAAATGCGGAAAGTGGAGGAATTAATGAAAATACTTCATTGATTAATGATTTAAAAATTGAATCTATTCAGTTGTTGGAGTATATAATCCAAATTGAAAAACACCTTGAGAAAACAATTGACTTTGATGATCTTTCAATTGAAAGCCTTGATACTATCAGTGGGCTGGCAGAAGAATTAATGAGACCAGGTGTGTTGGTATGATAAATTCAAATCAAGAAAGGCATTCTTACATATTTTTATGTTTTTTAGACTATCTGTTTAGTAAGAATATTATTGATAAGCAGGACTTTATAGATTTCTGTGAGTCTTATGATATCAGAAATTATGAAAAGATATTTAGTCGGGATGAGGCAGCTTCTAGGTCGTCAAACCATGAGATGCATCCGGGTGGTGCAGAGGCAACCTTAAGACTTGCCGAAATGGCAGGAATAACTAAGGATATGTCAGTGCTGGATGCAGGTAGTGGACACGGTGGAGCAGCACGTATACTGGCTGAAAAATATACAGAAACAATGATTACTGGCATTGACAATGACCCAATACGAGTCATAGACGCTATATTTCGCTCGAAAGATGAAATCTATAAAAATCTGAAGTTTACTCAGGGTAATGCTTATAAAATGACTTTTCAAGATAATTACTTTGATGTAATTATTCGCCAGCATGCGGTCTACGGTGGCTTGGAAGAGGATTTTTTGTCTGAATGTAATCGTGTTTTAAAGAGTAAAGGTAAGATTGCTTTTCAAGGAACGCTTTGCAGCAAAAAATTAAAAGCAACCAAAACTGAAATGGCTGATTATTCATATGAAGAGTATTGTAATTTACTGACTCGTCACGGCTTTCGTATTATCGAAACAGAGATAGAAAAAGCATCTTCTCAATTATTATCAAGCATCTCCGATCATAGTTCCAGTTATTACTTTTTAGTTAAAAACGGAATTATCATTGGGGCAGATATTGTTGCTGAAAAGATAGATTAATTGGAGGCCAGAAAAATGAGAATAGATATGCATGTCCATACGACTGAATCAGATGGAAGAATTGAAATTAATAATTTAATAAATTTATGTAAAAGTCGAGATGTGACTGCTATAGGTCTTGCAGATCATTGGAAAACAAAGCGATACTCAAAGGATTTTTTTGTTGATGATATTCATCAGTATATAGCTAAGTGCACAACTCTAAAGCAGGCAGCAGCCAATATGGGTATAAATGTTTATATAGGTCTGGAAGTTGATTTTTCAGGGAAATATGGTTTTGACATCTCACATGGAGATTTAGAAGACTTTAATATGTTGGACTATATCCTTTTTGAATATGTTGACACGGAAAAAGAAGACTGGGGAACAGTAGACGGCAAATCTATATTGGAGCTGTTTAAAATACGTGAATACTTGACAGTTCCAGTAGGTCTGGCTCATAACAACTTTGCTCGTAACTTTTCAGATAATATAGAGAATATTGTGAAGGAAATGAGTGAAAGAAATATTTTCTTGGAATTATGTGAAGGAGAACCTTTAGGACAAAAAAAAGTTGATGCATCAACACTTAAAAAATTGTTAGCACTTAAAAAGAATATGAGTGATTTAGATATTTATAAGGGCGAAAAAGCTATAAACAGACAGAAGCATATGACAGGGGATCAGTATTATTTTGAGACTTTTCCCGATGAGTTTTGGGAATATGTGCAAAAGTATGGTCTTAAACTTTCTCTTGGTACAGATTGTCATTCTGGGACTAGTTTTGGTAAATGTACAAGGGCAGAAAAAATCCTGGAAAAGTACCAATTATTCCATCAGTTGATTTTTAATACGGGAATGATTTTACGTACATAGTTTAATGGAAATGGCAGGTGGCTGATATGAAACTAATATGTCAGGGCAAGTCGGTAACGCAAGGTACAGTAGTTGGCACTGCTCTTGTTGTTACTGATATTGATTCAGCTATTAACAACACTGATAAAAATACAATACTTATATTAGATAACAGTGATCCAATATATTGTCTTCTCATTATGAAAGCTGGAGGCGTGATTATTAAAGAAGGCGGAGTTCTGGCACATTCATGCCTTTTGGCTATGGAAATTGGGGTACCATGTATTACTCAGGTGGGTCGTGAAACAATGATTAATAATGGACAAACTGTTTATCTGGACGCAGGAGCTGGTAATGTATATGAATGTTAAAGACTTTAAAGCAGCTTTAAAAGAAGTATGGCAACATGGGGAGTTGGTATCATGGCCTTATCGCAATATAATTTTTGGAAAGGAAGTATTAGATAGGTACTACTCCGACTTCAAAATGGCAATTAATGAAGCATGTACCGGACAAAGTCAGATAAATATAGGACCTACCGGTATACTACGGTCATTTGACATTCTTGTGAAGGCAATGAAATACAGAACAAAAGATGAAAACAGGGCATTAGTAAGCAATGTATTGGTTTTATTATCAAAACTAAAAAAAAGTGATATTTTAAATTTATCAGGTGGAAATATCATTTATGAATCCGAGATTGTAGCTTCCAGTTATCAAACAGCCAAGGAAACCTCTTCAGATATTGTTCATAGGATAATTGCACTATTAAAATCTTATGCTGAACTCATATATTTTAGATCCTATGAAATATCACAGGAAATACATGGCCCATATAAGCTGGATTCATCAAAACTTATAGTATGGCATTACCGCAACCTAAGACCGGAAAAGTTAATTGATGCTGACTTTTTATTACCATTCAATAGTGTACTTATTGAATTATTTTATAATTCTTCTGTTGATATTAAACTTGATTTATACAATCACGTTTACCAAATTGGACAAAATCTAAAAGATAATTTTAGTATAGGTTCTGTTTTTATAGATCAAAAATTGACGTCCATAGAAGATTTAAAAGAGTTGGAAGCATTATTAATCTCTAAAATTTATAAGTTGTATACGAGATGTAAGCAATTGAATGATACGGAATATATTCAAGCATATATAAATACCTTATGGTATAAATTATCACTTATATCACCAGCTACCAATCCATACCAGTTAAGTAACCATGACTCGGTTATGATATCAGATTCTAAGGATTTAATTAAAATAGACCACAGGATACTTAATCTGCTATTTTAATAATCTTTAATAAAATGTTGAAGGTCGAGGAATAACCATGAATGTAAATTACTATTTTGAGTTTTTTTTGGAAAGTCTAATTGACTTTTATAGAAATAGATACAACAAAGATATTATCTCCTTACCAGAAAGCATACTAAACAATAGTATTACTCTAAAATCATTTTACACTGATGATACATATTGTTTATGTCCAAAAGAGATTTTTGAAGCTCTGAATATTCCATACTCTTGTACAGATATAGATAATAATTCTGATCTAAACCTCAATTTTATGCAGCATTATAAGATGAAGGATATAAAGTTACCTTATATTAATGTGAATCTGCAAAATGAGTCTTCGATTAAAATAAAAGAAACGGTAAACGGTTTTCCTAATGCGATTAAAAAATCTTATGATGAAATAGAGTATCTGGTAAGTATACAAAACAAAGATTTTCCATTTATTGTAGCCTTTAATGCATATAACGTAGATATGACAATATGGGAAAGACTGTACGGAAACCTCTTTAATATCTTCAATGTAATTCTATTTACTGGAAACTATGGTTTGTTTTATGATACGCCGAGTAAAATTAATGCAATTTTGGAATCAGAATGTATTAATAAACATGTAATAGCTTTGACATGGTGCTCAGGTTTTAAGGTTTTTGCTCAATTCAATCAAAAATATCCGGGTTGGTTTAGTAAACTGTATGCAGTGACGGGTAATTACAATTCTAATGGAGTTGGGGAATTTTCCGACTTTGAGAAGAGTACACTTGCTTTAACTTCTTTAATGGATGCTGAAAGTATGGCTAGTGCAGGGAAAGTATTTATGTACTTTTTTTCCAAGCAGGCTAAAAACCCATTTGGAATTCCATTAGATGTCTGGCCCATAATATCAGCTAAGTTTACAGATAAAGATTATTTTACTGCTTATCTTAATTCCATGAAGGAGTTATCTCAGTATGACTTATTAGACTCTCTTAATTTTATTAAATTTCCAATGACAAATATTATAGCATCCAATGATGTAATATCAAAGTTGTCAAATAATGAGATTATTGATAAAGCAGTAGACAATTGTAAGCATATTATGCTTAACTTTGCATCTCATTGGTGCTTGTTCACACATGCTGGTCAAATATCAGAAATAATAAAATCTTAAGGAGAACTTTAAATATGGATAATTTTAAACCAAATCTATCAATAGGATTTAATGGTAAAGTCGATGACTTAAGGGAATTGATTAGCACTGGCGCTAATATTGAAAGTGTATATTCCGGCGGTTTGCGGAATGTCATAGCAGGAGGGCGCCCGCAATATGCTGATAGCTTGACTGAGTTATCCGAATGCATATCATTGGCACATCAGAATGGGTTACGTTATGAAATTGCTTTAAATGCTCCATGTGGGTTGCATGATAAAAGCGATACCAATTGGTGGTCACAGATAGAGAACTATTTGCTAAATCTTGAAGAGGTAGGGGTGGATCGTATTGTTGCCAGTCATCCATTCTTGATTTCATTAGTAAAAAGAAAAACTCATATGGAAACAGTAGTATCTACTATTTGTGAAATTGCAGAAGCGAGAATGGCAAGATATTATGAGGAAATGGGAGCAGACATTATTATTCCGTCTATGAATGTTAATTATCGCTTAGAAAAGCTTTACGAAATAAAGAATACTTTAAAGAGTGCCAAAATACGTTTAATGGTAAATGAACATTGTTTGGGGGATTGTCCTTGGCGCAGATTCCATCATTCTCATTATGCTCATTCAAACACTGAACGTGATTATCATATAAACTGTAAACGTAAATTTTTGGAAAACCCTTATTTTTGTTTAACAAACAATGCCATAAGACCAGAGGACTTAATTCATTATAAGCAAATTACAGATAATTTTAAAATAGTAGGAAGGCTAGTGTCAATTGCATGTCTCACAGATAGAGTTAAAGCTTATAGTTCTCAGAGTTATAATGGAAATTTTGTTTTCTTACAAGACGAAAATCTTTCCCAATATATAAATGTGAGAAACCAAGAGCTTAACGAACTTTTTGAAAGTAAGACCAGATGTAAATTCAACTGTGGTGAATGCACTAAATGTAAGTCAATATTTGAAAAAGCCTCCGTATTTTCAAATGTAATGTAAACAAGATAAAGGAGAACCAAATGAAGAACTATTATGAAATGAATTATAAAGAAATCGGCATAGAGTTTGGACGTGAATTATATAAATCGGTTAATCAAACTGAACATGAAAACCAATTCTATGAATTGTGGCAGCGTTGCAGAGACTTTGGTATATTTCAGTTTGCTACAGAAGTATATAGAGATTCAGAAAAAATTACTAACATTATGGACTTAATGTACGGCATTGGGGTTGGCTTGGAAACCATGAGCATAATGTTTTCTGTTAATGTTCATCTTTGGGCTTTCATCGATCCAATTCAGTGTTTTGCATCCCAGCAAATAAAAGATACCGTATTAAAAAGCTTTTGCGATGGCAGTAAAATAGGTGGACATGCTATTTCGGAAAATCTTGCTGGTTCTGATGTATTTAATTTAAGTACAACCTATGAGAAAACCGATGATGGGTATATTCTCAATGGTTCCAAGAACTATGTAACAAATGCTCCTTATGCAGATACATATATTGTCTATGCTAGGGAAAAGGGTAGTAAGGGATTTCGCTCCATTAGCTGTTTTTTGGTGGATAAAAATCTCACTGGATTTTGTGTTGGAGGACTTATCCATAAAATGGGTATGCAAATGTCACCCATGGCATCCATATATATGAACAATTGTTTTGTAGAAAAAAAATATCTGCTTGGCAAAGAGGGACAAGGAATGGGGATATTCAATTACACAATGTCAATGGAACGTCCATTATTGTTAGCTTTCCAAGTCGGTATTATGGAAGCGCAGCTAAAAAGGAATATAGACTTTTGTAAACAGCGAAGGCAAAGTGGTCGTGCAATAATTGAGAATCAGTCAATATCAAATCGAATTGCTGATATGGCTGTAAAGTTTGAAGCAAGTAAATTGCTTCTGAAGGAAATTGCCGATCAACTTAAAAATAAAAAAAATACCTATTATATGTCGTCTGTTGCTAAGTTATTTATCAGTGAGAGCTTGGTTGCCAATTCCCTTGACTCAATGAGAAATATGGGCACATTAGGATATATGACAGAATACCAAAACGAGCAGCAATTAAGAGATAGTCTTGGTAGTTTATTTTATTCAGGTACTTCTGATATCCAGAGAAATATTATTTCCAGCATGATATGAGGTGATGAAAAGATGCTTTTCTCTTTTTTGGAAAACAGTACAAAAAATTATCCCAAGAGGATTGCTATTGAGAGTAAAGACGAAGAAATATGTTATGAGGACTTATACAATATTAGTCTGTCGTTTGGTGCACATATTAATTCTCTTGTAGATAATGATTGTCAAGTTATCGGAATATTAATGGACAAATCTATTGATTTTTTGATATCTATATATGGAATTTTATCAGTAGGTAAAGCATATGTTCCCTTAGATGAGAGCCTTCCTCCTGAACGACTCGAATATATCGTGAAGGATGGAAGTATTGATTGTATTATATCTGATAAGAAGAATTATGAATTATCTACTAAATTATGCAAAAAGCCAGTTTTGTTTGACAGAGATAATATATCTACTAAAGAAATTCCACAAAGGGCTAAGGCTTCTCCTGAGTCTATGGCGTATATACTCTACACATCCGGTTCAACGGGCAGGCCAAAAGGAATAATGCATACACAGAGTAGTGCAATAGCTTTTATTTTATGGGCTGCACAATACTTTGAAGTCACAGAATCTGATGTATTGTCTTCCCATGCACCTTTTCACTTTGATCTTTCTATTTTTGATATTTTTGTTTCTGCTTACGCAGGTGCTAGATTGTCTTTGCTGCCAAAATCAATATCTTGTTTTCCGTCTTCACTTATAAAGTATATTATTTCAAAGAAAATAACAGTCTGGTATTCTGTACCGTATATTATTGTTAATATGTTTTCTGATGAAAATATTGCTAAATGTGAATTTAGTAATTTAAGAAATATTATATATGCTGGTGAATCATTGTCTATAGATAATGCAAAGAAAATAAAAGAAAGGCTTCCTCATGTTAGTTTGTACAACTTATATGGACCAACAGAAACAAATGTCATTACATACTATGAGGTAGACAACCATACATGGAGTCGGCAGGACAGGCAGATTCCAATCGGGCATTGCTGCCCATATGCAAATATCAAAGTTATTAATGATGATGGCAAAGAAGCAAATATTGGCGAATTGGGTGAGTTATGCGTAAAAAGCGATTCACTTATGCTGGGATATGTAGGTGTTGAAAAGACAGCATCAATGGACCAGTACTATCATACTGGAGATATTGTACATATTGATGATGATGGTCTGATTGTATTCCATGGGCGTAAAGACTATATGACAAAGGTTAACGGATTTAGGGTTGAACTAGGGGACATTGAAAATAATATCCGAGGATACCCTAATATAACTGATTGTTATGCAAAAGTAGATAGAAGTAATAAACGAGATAAAATTATAGTTACTATAGAAGCTGCGTCAGACTTATGTGTAGGTAATCTTGCAGACTATTTAAAGAAATGCTTGCCCGGGTATATGCTTCCCGATGAATATATACTGCGTGATAAGCTTGAAAGAAATTCACGAGGAAAAATTGTGAGGAAGTGATATAAGAATGAACATTATCGTTTGTATGAAATATATAAGTTCAATACCTACCTATATGGAATCACGACTTCCATTTAGCCCCAGTGACCGCAATGCTTTGGGAATGGGATTGACTTTAAAAATGCGAAATAAAGATTCAAAATTAATAGTTCTAAGCATGAGCCCTTTAAAAGCTAGAGACTCATTGCAGGATTTATACAGCTATGGTGTAGATTCTGTATACCTGGTTAGTGACAAGTCATTTGCAGAATCTGATACGCTGGCTACTACTTTTGTACTATCAACAGCAATAAAGAAAATAATGGAGTCGACGAAAATAAATTTGATACTGTGCGGAGATAAAACCATTGACAGTAATACAGGTCAAATATCTGCTGGACTTGCTTACAGAATAGGGGCACAGTACTGTAACTGTCTTCAAAGTGTTGCATTAATTGACGAAAAATATGAATTTATAACCGATCAATACACTCTTAAGAATTACGATGGAGTTGTAGTGGCTGATGTAAATAGTGAATGGGAACTACCATTTCCGTCATTACAAAATATAATGAAAGCAAAAGAGAAGAAGGTTATTTGTTGGTCTAACGATGACTTAAATATGGATTTGAATAGGGTAGGAGCATCAGGGTCCCCAACTAAGATTATTAAAGCAGAAAAGGTTCAGGCTCAGGTATCTAGTGACATTATTCAAGAAGATATCAATCAAGCTAAATCATTTTTAAAACAAATAATCAGTACAAGGGGAGGTGATTTTGTTAATGAGTAAAGTATGGGCGTACTGCAATTTTTCTGACGTTAATGAACGTGATAAATCTTTATCTTTGCTATATAAATTGCAGGACGTTATGAAGGATAACAGATTCACTCTCGAAGTAATAGCACTTGGAGCAAAACGGTGTGATGAGGATATTCCTATACAGCATTTGCAATGTTTAAACGTGTCAAAAATTTACTGTGTAACAAATAACGTTTTTAATGGTATTAATAATTATGTTGCCTATGTGGAGGCAATGAAGATTTTAATTAATAAATATAATCCCCAATACCTGATGTTCAGTAGCTCACGACACAATCGAATAGTAGCAGCACAGTTAGCTACGGCACTGGAATCGGGATTAACTGCAGAATGTTCTAAATATTATGTCAACACAGATAATGAAATAGTACAAATAAGACCTACATTTGAAGGGAATACATATGCACATATTATTTCTAAAAGTGCGGTCAAAATGTCAACTGCATTGAAGTCATCTTATCAACGAATCTCAATATCTGAGAGTATTACAAAAACTTTGGATATTGAAACAATTGAATTACCGTTGGAAATACCGCATAAGAACATATATTTTAATAATTCTACTGCTTTTAACATTCCTGTAACTCCCAAATTGGAAAAATATGATGTTATATTTGCTGCAGGTATGGGCTTGGGCTCAAAAGAAAATGTCAATAAGCTTAAAAGGTTAGCTAAAAGACATAACGTTGGATTTGGAGCATCCAGACCTGTAGTGGAAATGGGATGGGCCGAACAGTCGGACCTTATTGGTATGTCCGGATCATGTGTATCACCTAATTTATATTTAGCTTTTGGTATATCAGGCTCATTACAACATATGGAAGGAATGAGAAATGCAGCAAAGATTATTTCTATTAACACTGATAAAAATGCACCACTTCATCAATTATGTTATTCAATTATTTTAGCAGATGCAGTGGAGATGCTTGATTATTTAATAAATGAATGGAGGTAATTCTATATGAATCAAAATGTTGTAGAGCTTAAACCATATGATGATCCTGATGATTATGATGAATTTCTTTCTACAAGTTCACTAAAAGCAAAAATTTTATGCAGGATTGCATGGGGATTCAAAGACTTTTCACATGCCCCAGACTTACTGAAAGATTTATCTGATGATTTTGATGGAACTTTATTGGATGTTCCTGCAGGAAGCGGTTTATTTACTAGGGAGAAGTATTCGCGCCTTAAAAAGGCTAAAATAACTTGCGTAGACTATTCACAAAATATGTTAGATAAAGCAGAAAGAGTATTCAAAGAAGCTTCTATAAATAATGTCGACTTTATACAAGGTGACGTAGGGGACTTGAAATTTGAGGATAATTCCTTTGATATTGTTGTTTCCATGAACGGGTTTCATGTATTTCCTGATAAAGAAAAGGCATTTTATGAAATTTTGAGAGTGCTTAAACCAGGTGGTCTCTTAATAGGATGTTCCTATGTAAGAAATGTAAGAAAAATTACTGATAAGTTCGTTGATGGTTATTTTGTCCCTAAATGTCTGTTTACACCACCATTTCATTCAAAGGAAGAGTTTTATGATATGTTGGTTAAAAATTACTCAAAAGTTAATTTAGAAATGGTTGGTGCCGTTGCATGTTATCATTGTTTAAAATAATTAATGTATACTGCTTCTATGATTATGAGGGCTAATGTACATGTAAGATATGCAACCTATAAATTAAGGGAGTAGGTTATACATGAAGGCTGACATTCAGGAATTTTTATTACACCACGACGTAAAAATAGTCAGATTTGTCTGTATGGAAGGGTTTGACAGAGTTAAGTCGAAAGGCTATAAATGGGCCATATGGTTTGCAAAACCAATGTCAAAAGATTATATTAAGAGATTTAATAATTTTCAATGTAAAAGCAAAGAAGAATTTAATGAACTTGAAAAAGAAACAGATAAAATTGCAGATTTGCTTGCTGAGTTTATTGAGAAAAGAGGCTACTCTGCATGTTCCCAGTCGGAAGAAAGCAATATTGCTAATGGTTCTTATACAGAAGATACTTTGACTTCAATATTACCTCATAAGACAATCGCGGTTTTAAGTGGAATTGGATGGATAGGAAAGAATGCACTTTTAGTAACTAAAGATTATGGTTGTGCTTTGAGTACGTGTTCAGTGTTAACTAACGCACCAATTGACATTAGTTCTGAGAAAATTCAAATACATTATAATCTTTGTGGTGACTGCACTATATGTCAGGGGTTTTGTAATTGCTTAACTGGTAAAAACTGGGACATAACCTTATCCAGAGAAGATATAATAAATGTTTACGATTGTGAAAGATGCTTAAAATGCCTTATGTTTTGTCCATGGACAAAACAGTGCTTAGAAAAATAGCACAAATACAAGAAGTGTATATATTATAAAAGATAAAGGATTAAAATTATGATGGAATTTGAAGAAATAAAAAAGGTTCTCAAGCAAAGATTTCCCATTATTATGGTTGATCGGGTTTTAGATATAACACCTGGGCAGAGAATAAAAGCCATCAAAAATATTTCTGGGAATGATATTTTTTTAGTGGGACATTTTCCACAACATTATATTATGCCAGGTGTTTTAATTACTGAGGCACTTGCTCAAGCTGCTTCTATAATGATTAGCTGTAACGATAACGATGATACTAATAAAGACGAATTTGTGGTATTAGGTGCTATAGATCAAATGAGATTTTTTGAGTCTGTAAAACCCGGTTATACTTTGGTAATGGAGTTAAACATGATTAAAGCGATAGATAACTATTTTATTGTACAAGGAGAAGCCAAGGTAGACGACAGGTTGGTTGCAAAGGGGAAACTAACTTTTGCAAAGGTAACATTTTAAATGATAAGGAATAGCAAAGTTATGGAGAAATATATTTATCTTTTTGATGAAGGAAACTCATCAATGAATAGTTTTCTTGGCAGTAAAGGAGCTAACCTGGCACAGATGACCAACTTGGGATTACCTGTGCCTAAAGGATTTATTTTAACAACAGAGTTATGTAAGAGATATTATAGCGAGGGAAAATCTGTTATCGAAGAGATAAAGGATGAAATCGATAGAACAATAAGAATTCTCGAAGTAAATACGGGGAAAGAGTTTGGAAAAGCTAAAAACCCTCTTTTGCTGTCTGTACGTTCCGGAGCTAGCGTATCAATGCCGGGAATGATGGATAGTATATTAAATATTGGTCTAAATGATGAAATTGTTAATAGCTTAATTTTGACAACAGAAAATAAAAAGTTTGCCTATGATAGCTATAGAAGATTAATTCAGATGTATGGAGAGGTTGTTAATGGAATAGAAGCTATTAAATTTGAAGATATTCTTAATAGCAAAAAAAATAAAAATAGTACTTGTGATGCTTGGAATTTAGAGGATGATGATTTTATAGAAGTTATATTGAAATTTAAAGAATTAGTTAAAACAGAAACGGGGACTGAATTTCCTCAAGACCCTAGTACACAATTACTAAACTCAATAATAGCTGTTTTTAAATCATGGCAAAATTCAAGAGCAGTTAATTATAGGAACTTAAATAAAATATCTAATGATTTATATACTGCGGTTACAATACAAGAGATGGTGTACGGCAATATGGGCGATACCTCCGGTACAGGTATTATTTTTAGCAGAAACCCTTTTACAGGTGAAAAAAATATATATGGAGAGTTCTTAATGAATGCACAAGGAGAGGATATTGTTTCGGGTATTCGAACTCCTAGAGAAATAAAAGATATAAACCCACTAATATTCAATCAACTAGTAGAATATGCGGATATTCTAGAAAAATTTTTTAAAGATGTACAGGATATAGAGTTTACTATTGAAAATGGTAAACTATTTTTGTTGCAAACTAGAAATGCAAAAAGGACTATTTCTGCCAGTATTAAAATATTAGTTGATTTTGTAAGGGAAAATTTACTTACCAAAGAAGAAGTTATAGGTAAGGTGAATAAAGAACAACTGGGAACTCTTTTATACCCTAAGTTTGCCCCAAAAGCAATAATGAAATCTAAAGTTATTGCTAGAAGTGAAACAGATTTTAAAGGGGCAGTAGTAGGAAGAATTTATTTTAAAATTAATGATGTTTTAGAAACTTTAAAAAATGAACACAATGACGTAATTCTTATATTAGGCGGTTGCTCGAAATCAGAATTAGACGGCATAAAAGATACAAATGGTTTGATATTCCCCAATAATGCCAATCAGTGTTCTTTTGAAGCAATTTACGGACATGTACCAACTAAATGTTTAATATCTAATATTATAGATTCTGAGGTTAATAAAGAGAAAGGGTATTTTATTGATATTGAAGGAGTTAAGCACAACAAAGGTGATTGGATATCAATTGATGGAGCAACGGGAAATGTTTATGGGGAAAAATTACCGCTAATTACACCAGAGTTGAATGAAGATTTACAAACTTTGATAAAATGGATGAATGAGCTCCAAATGGTTTTCAAAACAGTGCAAGAGTGATAGCTTTGCAAAATAAAATCCAGCGTCAATAGGTGCTGGATTTTATTTTGCTCTATTATGGCATCCTATTATTTTGTAGGCTTATCAAATTCAGGATTAAAGGCATAATAATTTTTAGAGTTTAACTTTTCCTGTACAGTCCTCAATGTTTCACCAAACCTCTGGAAGTGAACTATTTCTCTAGCACGGAGGAATTTTATAGGTTCTTTAACATCAGGATCATCTGCCAGTCTAAGTATATTATCATAAGTTGTTCTTGCTTTTTGTTCTGCTGCAAGGTCTTCCGTTAAATCTGTAATTGGATCTCCTTTTGATTGGAAGTATGTTGCTGTAAAAGGCATACCTGAAGCAGCAATAGGGTATATTGCTGTTGTATGGTCAACATAATAAGTATCAAAGCCACTCTTTTTAATTTCTTCAATACTTAAGCCTCTGGTCAATTGATATACAATTGCTGATATGATTTCCATATGAGCCAGTTCTTCTGCACCACAATGTTATCAATGATAATTATAATTAGTCTTTAGGCAATTTGGGGTATAGAACTAACTCAAAATCTGTTGGATCTCCATGCCATCTTGTGGGTTTTTTCTTTGTATAAGTAGCTTTGCTGACTAATTGCTTTAGTAATTGATTTTTTAGTTCTGGATCTTCGGTGGCTTTGTACATATCTATTACTTTTCTTATTTTGGGTATTATAATTAAAGTACTTTCGCTTTGTTGATTCATAGTACTAATATCTTTTATTATTTTGCTTTTTTGTGTGGTTAGCTCATTTAGTTTTTCACTTAATACATTAGATCTATTTAAAAAAGTATCAAGATCATAGATTCCTTTTTCTAAAAAATCATGGATGCTATTTATTTGTTTTTCGGTACTTACAATTTCTATTTCAATTTTTTTTAGGGCATCCTTCTTAAGTCTATATATATCTTGACCATAAGAGTTTGATATATCGTTTATAGATTTACTTGTTTCAAATTTGTAATTTGCAAACCATAATTCCAGTGATTGTATTAATTTAGTCTCTACTAAACTTAAAATCGAACTTACATTACCACAAGCTGGAATTGGGCACATTAATGTGTCGGGACCATTTGGATGGGGCCTCCTAACCATATTCCTTCCACAAAAACCGCAGATTATTAAACCTGATAAAGGATTTTTTACAGGATATTTCTTAGGGCATTTTGGAGAATTAGTATTAAACATACTCTGGGCCTTATAATAGTCTTCTTCTTGGATAATTGGATCATGAAGTCCGTCTGACAGTATCCAGTCTTCTATTTTAGCTCTTGGACGTTCTTTGACAATTTTACCATCTACAACTTTCTTAACTTGAGGTCTAGAATTCCATCTTATTTTTCCTATATAAACTGGATTAGTGAGGATATTTTTTATTGTAGAATATGTCCAAACGTCCTTTTGCTGAGGGGGAATTTTTAACTCATTTAGTTTCTTTGCAATAAGTGATATGCCTAATTTTTTATCATTTTCTCCATAGATAAATAACCTAAAAATAATCTTAACAATTTCAGCTTCATCAGGATTAATTTCCAATGTATACCCTTTATCTTTATATAATTTTTTACGTATATAACCATAAGGAGCCTTGTTACCAACGTATTTACCTTCTTTAACAGACGTGATGCGTCCTCGCTGTAATCTTCTATTTGTAACCTTGTATTCTCTTCTACTCATAAATAGTCCGAATTCGAAATATTCTTCGTCAAATTCGTTAAGAGGATCGTAAACTTTTAACGGTGTTATTATTTTTGTATTACTATATTTAAACGCTTGGGATACAATGCCTTGATCTATAGTATCACCGCGTGCGAGCCTTTCAACCTCCATAACAAGTACTCCATCCCAAGCACCTTGCTCTACTTCCTGTAGTAGTTTCTGCATTACAGGACGGGCAGCTATAGTCTCTCCTGAAACTATTTCCGAATACACCTCAGTAATACATAAATTATTTTTTTTGGCCAATTCAAGTAACGTTTTTTTATGACGTTCTAATGTTTCACCTTCTCCTTTTAGTTCAGCTTCTATATCGGATCTTGATTTTCGTAAATATATGCAGTATTTCATATTGCTATCACCAATCCTATAGTTTATCACTTTTTAGTGATATAATAAATAAAAAGCAAATGTAAGTCAAGGTTAATAAATAATGTAATGGGAGGTAAAATGTGAGATTGATTGAAAAAGTATCTTATCAAAGTGCAAACTTTATTACCTCATTTTTAAATCAAAATCATAATAAAAGAATGATATTATATTTTGGATTTCAGGCCATATATGGAGACTTATTAAAATTGCTTATAATTATCATTTGTTCATTAATACTAAGATCTTTTATACCATCTATTTTAATATCATTTTCTTTTGCCTATTTAAGAAAAAATGCAGGTGGTTTTCATATGAAAACTGAAAATGGATGCATTTTATTTACCACTTGTATTTGTGTTATACCGGGGACTTTGATAAGCTATTTACAAGTGGATTCTAATTTTATAACGATGATATTGTTAGGATTTATATTTATATTTGGGTACATTTGTTTACTCAAGTACGCTCCTAGTAGTACTCAAAACAACCAAATAACAGACGAAGATGAGATAATAAAGTATAAAGAAAAATCTTTTTCTTCTTTTGCTTTTTTATACTTTATAGCGTGTATATTCTTTTTTATTTTTAATCAATATATAATTTCTGTTTCAATATGTGTTGGGATTTTGCTTGAAGTTTTAACATTAATACCAATAAAAAAGACAGTCAAACTACATTGACTGTTTTCAAATAATTTGATATTATTAAATCGACAAGAAATTTTATTTAATGACAGCTTTCTCCGTAGAGCTGTTCTTTTTTTGCTATTTTTTAATTGTTTTTAGAGACTTAGGGACTCTAGGTTGATGTCCCCAAAGAAAACTAAAATTTTCAGCTTTCTTTTCTGCAATTGCTGTCACATTTGAATCAATAATTGAAAGTAATTTGGACTTTTTATTCATTCTTGATACTCCTTTCCAAATGAAACTTTGATACGTATGTAATAATCTTTATGTAGTTATATAATATCACAAAATTTAACAATCCACTACCGCAAGAACATATGCCAAGAGTAATTTTATTAACAACGCTAAACAACTCAAAATATGTTATATACACTTTAGTAATACTTACTTCAAGAAAAAATAACATAAAAATGATAGCAATGAAACCATACGTCTCAATTTTGTACTGCTTAAATTTCTGTATTGCAAAGTTGAAATTCCAAAAAGATACTATTGCTATTATTTGCACCAATCTCTCAGGTAAAAAACATAAAAATCTTTTTAACTCAGGTGAATTAATCAAATTCGCTTCAATTCCATTGTAAAAATAGCGTATACAAAATGGGACGTACAAAGCTTCAAAACTGATAATTAGAAGGGAAAAGGCCGCGACTCCAATAACTGATTCTTTCCATGATGATTTATAAAAGTATTTAAGCAACAAGCAATAAATAATCATATCCGCAAGTGATACTATATTCATGTTAGGAATGAAATAGCCAACTATAGCTCCTACTACTGAAACTATAAAAGCAGATGCTAACATTTTTAATAAGCTAATGTATAGTTTGCTTGAATCACATTTGAAAGGAACTTCGCTACCTTTACCAAGAATAATAAGTGAAAACATGAAACAAAAAAAGAATTGTGGCATTGACAAAATAAAAATATTTAACACACTGAAATTTTGCATATGTACCTCTGACCTTACCCCGAAAAATTAGACACAAAGAATGGCGGGATTTCTCCGATTTTCTTTGTATCACATAAAATTTAATTAAGCTGTCTTACTTAACTTTTCAAAGTCAACAGGCGATCTATAGCCAAGCTTTGAATGCAGACGTATACGATTATAGAAGGCTTCAATATATTCAAAGATAGCTAACTGAGCCTCGGCCCTAGTCTTGAACCTTGTTAAGTAAATAAGCTCCGTTTTAAGTGTACCAAAAAATGATTCCATACATGCATTATCATAGCAATTACCTCTTCGGCTCATACTTTGTGTAATGCCATTGTTTTTGAGTACATTCTTGTATTCATTACTTGCATACTGGACACCACGATCAGAATGATGAATCAGGCCTCTAGCTGGTTTACTGCGGCCTATGGCCTGCTTTAAGGCATCTATGCAAAGTTGCTTTGTCATAGTGCTGTCCATGGCCCAGCCGACAACCTTTCGCTGAAATAGATCAACAATAGCAGCCAGGTAGAGCCAGCCTTCGTCTGTAGGTATGTAAGTGATGTCAGCAACCCATATCTGGTTAGGTTTTGTTGCCGTAAAGTCCTGATTTAGTATATTTGGAGCTACAGGATAGCTGTGCTTGGAGTTTGTAGTAGCCTTGAATTTCCTTTTGGTTTTAGCTGCAATATTGTTTTCTCTCATTAGCTTAGCTACACGGTTTTTGCCGCATTTTATTCCACCATTGTTTAAGGCTTTTGTTACTCTGGGACTTCCGTAAGTTTCACGAGATACCTTATGGATTTCCTTAATTCTTTCAAGTAGCTCACAGTTTAATTGCTTACGATGGCTTTTCGGTCTTGTAGTCCAGGCATAATAACCGCTTCTTGATACATCAAGTATTTGGCACATCTTCTCAACAGGAAATATGAAGCGGTATTTATGAATGATAGAATATTTTACTTCCGGTCTTTCGCGAAGATGGCCGTTACTTTTTTTAGGATTTCATTCTCCATTTCAAGGTCTGCAACGCGTTTTCTAAGACTCCTGAGTTCTTCATCTTCAGGCCTAAGATTACCGCTGCCAGGGAATGCATTCTCTTTATGCTTTTTGTACTCATTTAACCACTTATACATAGTATTATCATGGATGCCGATATCCCTAGCTACACTTGGTACACTACGGCCTTGCTCCAGCACAAGACGGACTGCTTGTTCTTTAAAATTTTTATCATAGCGTTTCATGATGGACACCTCCAACTGGTTTTATTATACCAGCCATTCTGTGTGTCCATCAAATCGGGGGAACTTCACCTCCGTAATATTAACAAGAAATAAAATAATTAAAGTTTTCTAGCAATTACAATTTCTTCTGGTGACAATCCAGATTCTTTTATTTGCATTGCTATTTTTATATAGTCTTTATTTTCCATGTCAATGGCAAATTTGACAATGTTTTGATACTCTATGTCTTCAACAACATGCAATTGCTGTTTGCCGATTATTTCATATAAACTAATATTTGAATAATAACAAATCTTTTGCAAAGTATCTATTGATGGGGATATTCCATTTTCAATATCAATAACCTCTTGTAATGTAATATCATTAAACTTGGCAAACTCCTTTTGAGTAAGCTTTTTGCTAATTCTTAAATTTGTTAATACAATTGATATTTCATTATTTGAAGTATTTAGCATTTCTAATGCATCTTCAAGGTCTACACCTAATAGAAAGTCGATAGTAGTATCAAATATCTTTCGTAGCTTTTTAAGGTTTTCTATTCCAGGAGTACTACCATCTTTTAACATTTTATTTATTGCTGGAGGTGATACTCCTAATAATTCGGCGAGTTTTGCTTGACTGTAATTGTATTTGTCCATAAAAAATTGTAATCGTTTGGAAAACATTTAAAAGACCTCCAGGCTATTCTTATCTACTATCGATAATAAACTTTTAGTTAATAATTGTCAAGAGAAATTAAGCAATTGTTATTATTCAACCAAATACATTAACTAATATTGAATGAACGCTGATAAAATTAAATATTGGTTAATTACAAACTTTGCCAAATATTAACCATAAGTTATATTATATTAGTGAAGGAGGTGAAATATTATGAGAAAAGTAAATGTAGACAAACTAAATCATTTAGGAAAATTAAGAGAGGATAAAATGTTAGATAGGAAAACAGTATCAAAAGAAATTGGCTGTACTGAAGTTTTTTTATCACAAATTGAAAGAAAAGGCGCTTCCAAAAGACCATCTATTAATACCGCTCAAAAAATGTGTAAGATTTATAAATGCTCGCTAGAAGATATTTTTCTCACAAAATAAAAGTATTTAATAACAACTCACAGTAAGAGTGAATAAACTAAACTGAGGTGGTTTTATGGAGGGAATATCTAACAGCATAGTAGAAGATTTTTATCTCGGGAAAACACATATTCTAATTTGCAATGATGAATACATAAATAAATCTCAAACTGAGAATCAGCGGATAAAAGATGAAGTGAATTCTATTTGCGGGAGAATAGCAAAGTCACAAATAGTCAAATAAAACAAGAAAGGTAGTGATTGATAAATCATGAAATCAACAGGCATTGTAAGAAAGGTGGACAACCTGGGAAGAGTTGTTCTACCAGTTGAGATACGTAGAACAATGGGTATTGATTTAAAAGACCCAATAGAAGTCTTTGTGGATGGACAATCAATAATTCTTAAGAAATACGAACCCGAATGTATCTTCTGTAAAAATGCAAAAGATGTTCAGTCATATAAGGGTAAAAATATTTGCTCCTGCTGCTTAAAAGAGTTAAAAGGGGAGAACTAGGTGGATATACAAAATTTACAGGAAAGGAAGTATACAAATGAAAGCATTATGCAAAAAATGTGGCCATCCATGGAATGTAAGTGTACATAAGAAGATTGGCAAACAGGGATATACTTGTCCTCACTGCACAAGTAAATCAAAAAAAATGAAAAAGGTAACATTGTTCCTATGCGGTTTTGTGATTAGCTTTTTAGTTGTACCAATGCATTCAGAATTGGCATATATGCAAAGAGGTTACAGAGCATATGGTGGAGAGATTTTAATACCAGTACTGTATTTAACAGTAGTAGGGCTCCTAAGAGAAATATCGGATATAAGTATAAAAAAAGCACCCATTAAAGAGTGCAAACATAAAAATTTTCATTTACATATTACAGGATTTAATAATATAAGTCAAGATGCAAGCCATGTTAAAGCATGAAGCCTCGGGATCAATTGGGAAAGTTGTTGAGATATGTACCGAATCATACGGACACTACATAGGTGAACTGGTAAAAGTTAATTCTGGTATGTGTAACATTGCAGAAGTTAAAATACTAGCCTGTTCAAGGTATCCAAGCCAACGAACTATTATGTACAAATTCAATAATTATGAAAGATGGCCTTATCGTAAGGAATCTATAGAGACATTCTCTATTAAATCACTAAGACCTTATGATAAGGACTCCATACCGGAGTATTACGAACTAATGCCTCAGGTGCTAGAAGAGACATTCCTTGTTGAAACCGAAGCAGATAGAGAAATTTACGAAAGACATAAAAAGTACTGGTATGAAATGCGAGGTGTGATAAGTGCCACAGGGTAGTTTTGACTGCTGTTCATCTTTTATGAAATGTTCTGATGAATGGGCCTGTGTTTATGCTGATCATCCATTATTCACGGGTTGTACATACAGGAAAAAGTTAGAGTCAGGTATTTGCTTTTATGGAAAGAATCAGAACATTTTTGAGCCTTTGAAAAACGGTAAACTTCCGGATGGATTTGTTCCATTTCAAAAGCCAGTGGTTAATGTTAAAAAAGAACATATACCAGAAGTATATATTACCTGTTATAAGATGCCGTTTGCAGTACTTATTCGCTCAAGTAATACATGGTCCTATAAGCTTGACTCAGATAGCGCTGATTTGATTAAGAATGAATTTGATTTAAATAACATCCCCTATAGGACAAGCCTAGAATTGCTAAAGGATTTACCAGGTGATCAAGTTGATCTTGATGGACCATGTAACAGTAGAGTAGTTTTTAAAATTGGGGACAGAGAATTTCATATTCTTAGTTTTAATGGTTACTTGATTCAAAATTGGTATGCTGAAAAAATAAATAAGTCTCTGCTGTCTAAAGGATTTGAAAGTAGAGTTGAGCTATTGGGGATGTATGTGCATTCAAAGAGTCGGGTTAATTCAATTACAAAAGATTTTTCAGATGTTAGACATGTAAAAAAAGATATTACACATAATGAACCGGTACAACTTACATTATTTGACTTAGCAGAGGTTACAAGGTTTAGGAGGTGACAGATTGAATGGCAAGACCGTTCAAAGAAGGACTTGATTACTTTCCTTTGGACGTGGATTTTTTGGATGATAAAAAAGTTAAGCTTATTAAAGCTGAATTCGGGGCAAAAGGAATATTAGTTCTTATATACCTATTAACATTAGTTTATAAAAGCAACGGATACTTCTATAAGTGGGATAAAGATGATTACTTATTGATGTCTGATAGTGTCGGTTGTGGTTGTAGCCCTGATTTTATACAAGAAGTTTTGCAAGGGTGTGTCAGACGTTCTATTTTTGATGATAGGGTTTTTGATATGTTTAATGTACTAACTTCTGCAGGCATTCAGAAAAGGTATTTAAATGCAATTTCTGAACGCAAAAATATATCTATAATAAAAGATTACTTGCTGGTTGATTTATCGGATGAAAAAGTCTGCCCGCCTGGTACTCTTAAAAGGCTTACTTTAAATTCAATTAATCCTCCAATTAAATCGGTTAATCCCCCGATTAATTTAATAAAACCGCCCAATAATCCACAAAGTAAAGTAAAGGAAAGTAAATCAAATAAAAAACATATATCGTCCGAATTCTCGGTCGATGATATCCAATATAAATTAGCCTTAGAATTAAGGTCCTATATTTTAAGGAATAATAATAAGGCAAGGGTACCTGATTCCAATAAACTACAAAGTTGGGCAACTGAGATTGATAAAATGATGAGACTTGACAAGCACACCGCTGATGAAATCAGAGCAATGATTACTTATTCACAACAAGACAATTTTTGGTGTTCATGTATTTTAAGTCCATCAAAGCTAAGAGAAAAATATGATACTTTGTATCTTCAATCAAAGTCAAAAGGAAAATATCAATCTAATATTTCACAGGCATCCAACAGGGGTAATTTTGAGCAAAGGGATTATGAAGACAGTTACTTTGATAACTTTTTCAACAATACGAAAGGAGCAAAATAGATGTCGTATTTGCATGGAGAAATTGATTCAAATTGTTACATGGTTCTAAGAGGGAAACCTGCAGCAGTATTACCAGTAAAAAAAGAATTTGTCAAAGAGGCTAAAGATAGGATTATTAATTTTCATAAGTTAAAAATGATAGAACAACACTTATCAAAGGAATGGAGTTCATTATGGATATACAAGAAAGATTTTATGTTTGAAGTTATAAACTGCCTACCTGAAAAACCAAAGACAGTTTATGACCACTGGGTACTTGGCAAAGTCTTTGGTTATTCAGATGAAGCAATTGAAGAGTTTATAAGGAGTTAACCTTACTTATACTCAGTTCCACTGCACTTAGGGCATGGTGGTAATGTGTCAGTGTTATCATCTAATACAACAATCTGGCCACATTTTTTACATTGGTATGAACCCTTACCGGGCTTTTCTCCAGTAGATGGCATGTGTGTTACCTCCTTTGTGTAAAAATATGTAGATACAAACATTATTTTACACTATATGGAAATTTATAACAATAAAATGCGAGTAATTAATAAAAGATTAATATCAATAGGAGGATAAATCAATGGATGATATTTTTAAAATAGTAAAAGGAAAATTCAAACCTACCGAATCAACTGATACAAAAAAATTCTGGCAAAACTATTTGATTGGTAAAACTCTTACTCTGTGTTCAAGTGTAATGGAGGGATGTTGGAACTTGGTTGGAATAGATGGAGAAGAAAAGTGCAAAGACTTTCTTAAATGGGTATGGGATCATGAAAAAGAACATGATTACGAAAGTTTTGAAGATATGCAAGAAGAAATGGATTGTGGTAATGATGGTTTTGGCTTCGAACCTGATGAAATTGAGGTAATTGAGTTTCTTTTAGGTTATGACTTGGACAAGAAGGAAACAGTGAAGCCATAGATTGTGATAGCAAAATTAAAGGCCTAAAAGTAGGCAGAAAGAGGTTAATAAATGCCAAATCATGTAACAAACAGATTAACTATAATAGCAGAAATCAACAGGGTTTCTGAAATAAAAAATTTTATTCAGATAGAAAAAAGCGAAAACAACGAGGAAGTTTATGGTCCAGGTACAATTGATTTAAATAAAATCACTCCAATGCCTAGATGGGTTTATGGTTCAAACCCTAAAGTTTTCGGAATTAGCCGAGCCGACGAAGAAAAATATGGAGAAGACAACACATCTTTGGGATGGGCAAGAAAAAACTGGGGAACAAAATGGAATGCATATGGGCAACCAGACAAACGAAATAGTGACAATGTTATATTCTTTCAAACGGCGTGGAATTGCCCACATGAACTCGTTAAAAAACTTTCATAGATATTTCCGGACGTAAAGTTTGAGATTGCTTGGGCTGATGAAGATTTAGGCCATAACATTGGGATTACTATTTTTCAAGATGGCGAGATTCTGGAAAATATCATCCCCAAAGGTGGTAGCGTTGAAGCAAAAAAGCTTTATTTTGAAATAACCAATGAGAGCCTTGCCGAACATGGAATGAATGAAAACTATGAATACATAGATGAGCAATAGCTCGCAAAAGCAAAATATTACGTAACAAATAAAATCGGAGTAATACTAGTTAAATAAGTGTGCGCACACCTCCAGACGTGGAGGTCAGAAATGAAAATATTAGTAGCATGTGAAGAAAGCCAGGCAGTAACAATTGAGTTAAGAAAGTTAGGACATGAAGCGTATAGCTGTGATATTGAACCATGTAGCGGAGGACACCCAGAATGGCACTTACAACAAGATGTTATTCCACTACTAAAGCAACATTGGGATATGATACTTGCTTTTCCTCCTTGTACATATTTAACTGTAACGGGAAACAGTTGGTTTAATATTGAGAAGTATGGCGAAAAGGCAATAAAACGGCATGAGGACAGAAAAAAAGCAATTGAATTCTTTATGTTATTTGCTAATTCAGATTGTGAAAAGATTGCCATAGAAAATCCTATAGGTGTAATGTCAACTCAATACAGAAAGCCAAATCAAATAATTCAACCCTATCAATTTGGAGAACCAGAAAGAAAATCAACATGTCTGTGGTTGAAAGGGTTACCTAATTTAGTGCCAACAAACATAGTAGAACCTATTCTTTATACTTACAAAGATGGCAGGACGGATGGGAATTGGCATATGCAAACATTAAAACTTCCTGCAAAAGAAAGGGCAAAGGCAAGAGCAAAAACATTTCCAGGTATCGCAAGAGCAATGGCCCAACAGTGGGGATAGGGAGGCGGTGAGAAATGTTAGTAGAACAAACCCTGTTTGGGGTTAGAGATAAAGTAAAAATAGCAATAGATCGATTACAAGCTTTTGAACCGCCAGAGGGTTACTACTTAGCCTTTAGCGGAGGGAAAGACAGTCAGTGCATATATCATTTAGCCAAAGAAGCCGGGGTAAAGTTTGATGCTCATTATCATCTGACTACAGTAGACCCACCTGAACTTATTTATTTTATTAAAGAGTATTATCCAGATGTAATTACAGATAAACCAGAGACAACAATGTGGAATTTAATAAAAAAGAGAGGCCTCCCAACTCGACAAAAAAGATTTTGTTGTCAAGTATTAAAAGAGGGCGGTGGTGAGGGGAGAATCGTTGTAACCGGAGTAAGATGGGCAGAAAGCACAAGCAGAAAAAACAACAGGGGAGTAACTGAAGTAATAGGCAAAAACAAAGCAGATAAGATTCTATTTAATGATAATGACGAGGATAGAAAACTGTTTGAAAACTGCCAGAAGAAAGGCAAACGAGTTATAAACCCTATAGTTGATTGGAATGAGAATGACGTCTGGGAATACCTTAACAGCCGAAGTATAAAGCATTGTTGCTTATATGACGAAGGATGGAAAAGACTTGGTTGTATCGGTTGCCCATTAGCTGGAACTGAGCAGATGCTAAGGGAATTTGAAAGATGGCCTAAATACAGGGATAATTACAGGCGAGCTATTACGAAATGGCTTACCGGATATTTGGAACGTTGCATAAAAAGAAAAGCCGACCCTTGTTTTACAAGTGCTAATGCATGGATGGAATGGTGGCTATACGGCACAGTTAAGCAAAAACAATGTAACGGTCAGATGGAAATTGAGGACATGGGAGAAGGTGAAGAATGAACACATCAGGCGAAATAAAGTGTTGTGAGAACTGTATATTTAGCATGGACTACGGCGAATCAGTGCAGTTTATAAAGTGTGAGAAATCAAGGAAGTATGTTGATAAAAAAGGCTGCTGCAAGCATTTTTGCAAAAGAGATTAGTACGGAATATAGAGGTAATCCGACGAAGAAAGGGTGAAATCATGGAATTAAATCTAATTGATAAAAACGGTAAGACATATACACGGTTTAAAATCGGGAACAAAGAGCTGACAACGTTGCCTAAAAAATGGGTAGTAGCATTAGGACAGCCAAGTAAGAAAAGCAGTAGGTTTACATACTTTGAGGCAGAAGGAGATTTATAGAGCAAAGGAGTGAGGACGTTGAGGGAGATTAAAGCTAGAGGTAAAAGGACTGACAATGGCGAGTGGGTTTACGGTTGTTATTTAAAAAGGTGGATAGGAGCAAAGTATAAGCATTATATACATGATGGGTTGTTGGAATTTGAAGTTATCCCCGAAACAGTCGGAGAGTTCACCGGGTTGCACGACAAAAAAAGAACAGAACAATATCCGGAAGGGCAGGAGATTTATGAGGGGGATATTCTCACACAGTCTTTTACTGACGAGGATGGAAAAATAAAGAGTTTTAGTCCGCTTTTAGTTAAATACGTACAAAGTCAATTTGTTGGCGAAAACAAAGTTTTAGACAGATTACATGGACTTTGGGCTGATATAGAGCATGAAATTATCGGCAACATACACGACAACCCCGAACTGATACCCGAACTGATAAAGGAGAGTGAAGATAATGAGAAATTATAGAGGTAAAAGTCTTGGTGCTTGGGTTTTTGGTGATTTAGTTAGCCGTAAAGGAAGTTTGCCACCGTACATACATTTTTATGATTCAGACGGATGCGAATACATGTGCGATATTGAAATTAATACTCTTGGAGAATGCACAGGCGAAAAAGATATAAACGGCACTGCAATATATACGGGCGATATTGTCGAAAGGACATCTGGTTTAGTAGGTGATGATTACGATGGGTTTAAAGGAGTTGTAAAGTTTATTGATGCTGCTTATGTAATAGAAAGCCTCGATGGGAAAGATGGAACTTTATTGGGTGACGATATTGCCGAACTTGAAGTCTTAGGGAATATATATGATAACCCTGAACTACTTAATAATGACATGATAAAAGTCTGGTACCAAACAGACGGAGGCGGGAAACTCTATGAAGTGGACATCGAAAGTGTAGCATGTGATCTGCAGGTTGCACAGGAGGACTTTGAAACGGAAAAAGATGAAGATGAAGCATTTAAAAAGCAATCATACGATGAAATTCTAGAAAGTATTAAAAATCTTAAATTAGATCAAGAAATTGAAGCTTTTGGATTTGGGTGGGGTTGTACTATGATAAGCCAAAAAGAGTTAGATACATTACCGGAGTTTGAAGGATGGTAAGTTCAGCAAATAAGTCTATTACGCACGAAAGGAAGGTAAATACAGATGGCAAAATGTAACGACTGTAGGTATTGTATAGGAACTTGTGACGGAGAACAGGAGAGTTTCGGCGGCCATGCTTATATCTCAAGTATATCTTATGGAGTTGAGTGTAAAAAAGGTTATTCCAAGAAATTTAAACCTGAAGGTGAAACGGAGTGTAAAGGGTTTGCTTTAACTGAAAGATTAATCCATGAAAAGCTTGATTTAATTAATTCCTTGCTGCCAAAGGTAATTGATATTGATTGTGACGAAGGGTTTTGTAACCATGTATTAGTTACTGCTGACGATGAAACAAAACAGGTATTTATGCAATGTGGAATTAGTGAAGATACGTTTAATAGGAACATTGAAGCTTCCGGCATAAATCTTAATATTATCGGTTTTAAATATGGCAAATGGTTCACATCAGAGGACGGATACTTGCCATATAAACTAGCATGAAAGGACGCTATTTGAATATATGATGCCGTTGATCCGGGAGCAGACATTGTAAGTCTATTACGCACCAGAAAGAAGGGGATTTAATGAACGTAGTAAGCTTTGGCGGAGGTACAAACAGCACAGCAATGCTTATAGGTATGTGGGAAAAGAAAATGCCTGTTGACCTTATATTATTTGCTGATACTGGCTGTGAAATGCCACATACATATGAGCATGTTGAAATAATGAGTAAGTGGCTAAAAGAACACAAAATGCCTGAAATAACTGTTGTAGGGTATACAGACAAGAACGGGAAAAGATTTACTTTAGAGGATGAATGTTTAAGATCATGCACACTTCCTTCTCTGGCCTATGGGTTTAAAAAATGTTCTCTTAAACACAAAAAGGGTGTACAAGATAAATATTGCAATAGTTATCAGCCATGTATTGATGTTTGGAGCTCCGGCAAAAAAGTAAACAAATTTATTGGTTATGATGCCGGGGAAGAACAGAGAAGAGATCATGCATGGGCAGCAGATATGCTTGATAAGAAATATTGTTACAATTACCTGTTGATTGACTGGGAATGGTATAGGGATGATTGTATAAATAAAATAAAGCAGTATAACATACCACTTCCCGGAAAGTCTAGTTGTTTCTGTTGCCCATCTATGAAAAAACCTGAAATAAAAGTACTTAAAAAAACATATCCAGATTTATTTGATAGAGCTATAGCAATTGAGGATAATGCAAAAAAAAATCTATTAACAGTAAAAGGTCTTGGACGAAACTACTCATGGAAGGACTATATTGAATCTGTTGAAGCACAGTTGGATATATGCAGCTTACTTGATGATGAAGATTTGATTCCATGTGGATGTTATGACGGTTAGGCCGCAATTTGAATATAATCTGAGCGAAACAAAAGGGGGAGGTGCCTATGAAAAAAGCAGAACTAAACGAAATTTTAAAACTAAAAAAGGAAGTAAAGCAGCTTAACCAAAAGCTTCAGGAACTCAATTATGGTGACGATGAAACTGTTGTATCGGACAAGGTTCGGGGTAGCATGTCGGAGTATCCTTATTCAGCGAGGTCTTTCAATCTGGTTGGTCGGGAGCAGATGTCTGAAAAGTGCATACAAAAGCGAAACGAAATAGGCAAAAAGATAAGCGACAAGTACTATGAGCTAAATTGCAAGATTAGCAAGGCACTTGATTACATAAATACTATCAGTGATAGCGAGATAAGGACAATATATAGATACAGATTCATTGATGGGCAAGAATGGAAAGAGATAGGCTTATACATGAATTACGATGAAAGTACCGTAAGGAGGAAATGTAGAGCTTGGGAAAATAAAAACAAATAAAGTTGCCCGTCAATACCCGTTATTAATGTTTTATAATTGTATCATCAAAAACTATATAAATATTTCAAAGGGCAAACAACATCAGGACGGATACCTGGTGTTGTTTTATTTTATTCAAAGGGGGTGTGCTCTTCATGGCTAAATATAAATTTATAGGTGCAACATGTGTTTGGGGCACATTCAGAGAAGGCAAATGGTTTTGTATCTTTCCTAAATGTGCAAAGTACAAAATTCAGACAGGCAGGTGAAAGTTATATGAATAAAAAGCCTGCTAAACCAATACCGGAAAGTCATTATGAACGCTTCAAATATCGCCTTGAAGAGATTAGTGGAGAATGGGCAGAAAGAAACATTACCATTTTCTTACTAGATATTGCAACAGGATATAGGATTCAAGACATTATAGACTTGACTATATCAGATATTCAGACAGCACTACAACAAGGTTGTTTTGAGATCCAGGAAAAAAAGCAGTATAACGCTTGGAAAACTCACATAAGGAAAAATCCTAAATCTTCAAAGAAAATGCCTGAGAAAAGGAAACATGATATTGTTCCACAGTTGGGAAACATTCTTAAAAAATACATAAAAAATAAAAAGAAGTCCGAATATGCTTTTCCTTCACAAAAAGGATCGGGCAGCAAACATATTAGTGAAAAAGCATACTCAGATATATTAAAAAAAGTTGCAGATGACAATGAAATAAATCTTAAAAACATTACCGGACACAGTTTAAGAAAAACATATGCAAGAAGACTTTTTGAAGATACAAACAACCTTGAATACGTAAGAATTGCACTCGGACATTTGAGTGTTGAGGTAACAAAAAGATATCTTGGGTTGGATGATGATGTCAAAGAGTCAGCAGCAAAAATAGCTGGAAGAAAATTATAGTTTTAATTAAAAATCCGCAATTAGTTAATACATACTTATTTCCAGTGCTATAAAAAAATAACTACAATATATGCAATAAAAAATAAAATCCGTAATCCTATATGTTATTGCGGATTTACAAAGCACTCAAAAAAGTGGTTCAAAGTGTTGATATTTAAGCGTTACAAAGACATTGCATAAAAAATGCTTAAAAAATAACATAGAGACTCATGTATAGAGCCAAGTCTACATGTGGAGGTGAGAACAATTAAGTCAGTTCAAGAAATAATTGATAGTAGTTTAAAGCTTATCGAATCAATGGTTGAGGACAATAAAACCGATAAAGAAATAGCTGATAAGTTAGGAGTTGGATACTCAACATATAAAAAATATAAAGCCACAAATGATGATTTAAAGGCAGTTATATCCGAAGGAAAAGATAAAAAGAATCAAAGAGTAGAACAGGCAGTATTCAAGACTGCTGTTGGTTATACTTACTGGGAAGAAGTAGCTACAAAGGTTAAGTGCCAAGAGTTAGCTGAAGATGGAACTACTATTCTTGAAAAAGAGTCGGTTGTTATAAGTGAAGTTAAGAAGTATAAAGGCCCTGATTTGGCAGCACAAAAGTACTGGCTTAACAACAGAGAGAAATCACAGTGGAAAGAAGATCCTCATGGAGTTGAAAACAATAAAAAGCTTACTAAGCTTAAAGAAAAGGAAGTCAATTCAAAAGCTATAAGCTTGTAAAGAAGGTGAAAAGGATTGCGATATATACCAAGTGTTCATGTGGCAAGAAAATAATACAAGGCAGTAAGTGTGAATGTAGGAAAGATAGATATAAACGGTATGATAAAGAAGTAAGGTACAATCAGGACAATATAAAGTATACAGAGTTTTATAATAGTCCCGAGTGGGATAAGTTAAGCCAATACATTAAAAACAAATACAATGGGTTATGCTTGATGTGTTTACTTGATAATGATGAAATAACTGCTTGTGATTTAGTTCACCACATCACACCAATTAGAATTGATTTCAGTAAACGCTTGGATGTGAAAGAGTTGATACCTCTTTGCCATGCCTGCCACAACAGCATAGACCACATCAACTACACCGAGGAAGTAAAAAGCAAACTGAGAGCTTTGCTAACAGAGTATCAAAAAAAATATGTATAGACCCCGGGGGATAGGAAAAAGTTTTTAGTCATAGTTGCAACACCCGAGTGGCTCTCTCAGTCGAATAAAATTCCCAAAATGAAAGTTTGAACTTTGAGAAAAAAGAAGGTGAAAATGTGAGCAGACCATGCAAGGTGGTAGACAGTCAAAGCAGACATAGTACAAAAGAAGAAATTGAAGCAAGGAAAGAAGCAGAAGAAAGCATAAAAGGCTTGGATGATAAAATTGGTATTCCTCCGGATTATTTGTCTGAGCAGCAAAAAAATATATATTCTTTTATCATCGATGAACTTAAGAGAACAGGGATATTAACTAATTTAGACGTTTACATACTCTCCACTTGTGCTATTGCAGTTGACCGTCTGCAGACAATTGAAACCATTATAAATAAAAACATTGGGAGCATAGTCAATAAAGATTTGATGAGCGCAAAGGATAAATACACTAAAGACCTATATCGATGCTGTAATGAATTGTCGTTATCCCCTCAATCAAGAGCAAAGCTTGGGAATTTAGCCAGAGAAAATAAAGAGAAAGAAGAAGACCCGGTATTAAAAGCCCTAAGGGAAGATGATGAGGAATGATTCTTTTAAATAAAGCATTAAAATATTGTGAAGATGTAATTGAAGGTAGGGAGATCACCACTTGGGAAGTAAAAAAGCAATGCTGTATATTTGTACAAGACTACTATCAAAACCAGTATAATGAGTCTTTTGAGTTTTACTTTGATGAAAAGAAACTAAAAAAAATTAATAATCTGTTAAAACTGTTTAATTATGCAACAGGTTTTGTTGCAGGACAACAGGTATTAGAAGGTTTAGAGGGATTCCAAGCCTTATTTATTTCCGCAATTTTCGGATGGAGATATAAAAAAAATAAAAAGAAGTTTCGCTACAGGGATGTAATATTGTTCATACCAAGGAAAAATGCAAAAAGCTTTATTGCAGCCATCGTTATTCTGCTGCTAATGCTTACTGAACAAAATTTCAGTGAATTTTACAGCATATGCATTGATAGAGACTTGGCAAAAGAAACACGTAAGGCCATGGCTCAACTGATAAAGGCAAGCCCTTCAATCCAGAAACACTTTATTGTATCTGAAAGCGAAATAGGAGTTATAAAGTGTAGAATTACCAACAGCTATTATATTCCGAGAACAAGCAAGGCAAATAAAAACAACTCTATTAGACCTGCCTGTTTTGTAGCAGATGAAGTTGGAGCATTTACAACAAATAGTAATATACAAGCAATGAGAAAAGGCCAGTTAAGTGTTCTTAATCCTATCCAAATACAGACAACTACGGCCTATGCCGAGAGTGACTCTATTATGCTAGAAGAATTGGAATATGATAGGGCTGTATTGAAAGGGATTGTTACAAACCCCAGGCTTTTTTGCTTACTGTATTATTGTAGTAAAGAAGAAGCATGGACTGAAGAAGGACTATACAAGGCTAACCCATTAAGGGTTGAAGAGAATTACGAAGAAATCAGAGCCGACAGGGAAATAGCTAAGGTTAAAATAAGTGAGCAGGAAGAATATTTAACTAAAAACTGTAACATATTTCTTGAAAGCAATGAAATTAATAAATATCTTGATATGGAACATTGGAAGAAGTGGGAGATTACCGAAGAGGAATTTAAAGGGAGGATAAAAGGTAAAAAGGTTAAAGTAAGCGTTGATTTATCTGTAACTACAGATTTAACAGCTGTTGGAATTGAATTTGAAGATGAAGAGATTTTTTATTCTAAGTCTCACGGCTTTTTACCTGAGGACAGCCTTGCAAGCAGAAGGGAAAAAATTGATTATAGAGCATATGCTAAAGCTGGTTATTGTGACATACATAAGGGAATGACGGTAAATTACACGCTGGTTGAAGAACATATAAGGAATATAGAAATTGTATATGAATGTGAAATAGAAGTAATCGTTACCGACCCAACGAATGCCAAAGAGATGATGGAAAGACTATCAGCAGACTATGATGTGGTATTACTGAAACAAACCTATACGAACCTTTCTCCGGCTACTAAAGAATATAGAAAGGCTGTTTATGATGGCAAAACAAGACATGTTAAAAATGAATTGCTTGATTGGAACATGAACAAAGCAAGTACATCAAAGGGAAAAGCAGATGACGAAATGCTTATAAAAGAGGATAAAAACAAGCAAAGAATAGACATGGTTGTTGTTCTTATTTTCTCTCACACAGAATTTGTAGGGAGCAATGTTCAAGTTAACACAAGCAAATACGTTGAAGAGGATTATCTGAATAATTTATATGGTGGTGATTAAGATTAAAAAATTAAATATTATTACAAAAGTGATAAGCCAGAGCAAAGAAGAAATACTTTTGTTAGCAGGCTTGTTTTTTATTTTATTTGCCACTCTAAGAATCAGTTTTACAGCGTTTTTGTATTTGTTTGGTTTAATGCTATGTGGTATTGCTGTATTCTTATTGAAATTTCCGGGAAAGCGAGGTGGATAAATGGGATTTTTAAAGGATAGGTTGAATATTCAAAATGCTACATCAATTACATTGCAGGATAGTGAGTTATTAAGGCTTCTTGGCATAGATGGACAAAATATAAGACCGGGCAAATTAGGAGAAATAACATATTTTACGTGTCTTAAACATCTATCCGAATGTATTGGTAAGTTACCTATACGTCAATATAAGGAAGATGCAGTAAAAGGAAAAGAAAAAGTTAGGGGAAGTTACCTGGATTACATACTTAATACTGAGCCAAATCCATACATGACAGCATCAACCTTCTGGCAAACCGTAGAACTTAATCGTAATCATTATGGAAATGCGTATGTGTATCAAGAATGTTATACGATTGGCAGAAATGCAGGTCAGATTAAAGCATTATGGATTCTTCCAAGTAATCAGGTAACTATTTGGATGGACGATGCAGGTTTTTTTGGTAAACAAAGTGCAATATGGTATGTTTGGCAAGACCAAAGAGGTAGGGGCAAACAATATAAATTTAGGGCAGAAGAAATTTTACATTTTAAAAGCTCTGTAAGTTGGGATGGAATAGTAGGATTGGCAGTTAAGGATATATTAAAGATACAGATAGAAACTGCACAGTATGGTCAGAGTTATTTAGGCAAGCTCTATAAAAATAATATGTTTGGTGGAAAAGTAATTTTGAATTATACCGGTGATCTAGACCGTAAAAAAGAAGAGACATTAGCAAAAAAAATAGAAAGCTATAGTTCCTCTGTTGGTAGCGGAAAATTTATACCATTACCACTTGGAATTACAGCACAGACACTCGATATGAAATTGAGTGATGCAGAGTTTGTAGATTTAAATAAACTAAGTGCTTTACAAATAGCCGGGGCATTTGGAATAAAACCAAATATACTTAATAATTACGATAAATCCAGTTACAGCAATAGTGAAACACAGCAACTGGATTTTTACGTTAATAGCTTCATGCCAACACTGAAAGGATACAAAGAAGAAAACACAAGAAGACTTCTAACCAGTAAACAAAAAATTGACAATAATGTACTAGAGCATGATATTAAAGAGCTATTCAAACTAGATCCAGTTAAACAAATAGGGGTCCTACAAAAAGGTATAAATAATTTTATATATACAGCAAATGAAGCAAGGGAGGAAATGGGATTACCTTATAGCAATGAGCCTTCAGCAAATGAGCTGATAGGTAATGGTAATTACATTAAAATTTCCCAAATTGGGAGCCAATGGAAAGGAGGTGTAAAAGTTGAGTAAAAAATATTGGGAATTTAAGAATCAAACTGATGATACAGCAGATTTATATTTATATATACAAATTGCAAGCTGGGGTGGAGGATGCTATGCACACTCTGCACAGAGTTTTAAACAGGAATTAGATGCACTTGGTAATATAAAATCACTTAATGTATATATAAATAGTCCAGGTGGTGATGTTTTTGAAGGTAGTGCTATATATAACATGCTTAAGCGGTTTAAGGCTGATGTAAATGTATATATTGATGGTGTAGCAGCAAGCATTGCAAGCGTTATAGCTATGAGTGGTAAAACCGTAAATATGCCTAAAAATTCAATGCTTATGATACATAACGCATGGACATATGTCGAAGGTAACAGCGATGATTTACGGAAAATGGCTAATACATTAGATAAAGTAAACACATCAATAAGGCAGGCATATCTTTCAAAAGCAGGAGACAAACTGGATGAAGAAACACTTATCAAACTTATGGATGCTACAACATGGTTAACAGCTCAGGAATGTTATGATTATGGTTTGTGTGATAACCTTTTAGATGAAGTAAATATAGCAGCTTGCGTTAAAGGAATGGATTTTAAAGCATATAAAAATGTACCGAAAGCTTTAATTGTGAAGAATGAAGAACCTCCCGAGGGAGAACAAGAAGATCCAAAAGAATTGAAAGCCAATAATGAATTGGAGTTGGCAAAAGCGTTACTATTACTAGAATTACAATAAAAAGAACAGCTTAAGTAGGCTGTTCTTTTTATATTGCAACCATAATTTTAAAAAAGAGAGGTAATTAAGAATGTTAAAATCAGCAGAATTAAAACAAGAACTTGAAACACTAAAAGCAAGCGCAAAGGGATTGACAGTAGCAGGTGAGATTATGGCAAAAGTAGAGGAAATCAAGGCATTAAAAGCAAAAATTGAATTAGCAGAAATGGAAGAGGCTGATGAACAAGCGGAAATTGAGGCTAAGACAATAACCAGTAAAAAGCTGAATAATGAGACAGCAAACAGGGGGCTTATTTTAGCAAAAGCAATAGCCGGAAAAGAATTAACCGATGAAGAAAAAGTAACCTTTAATGAAATAAAGGCTGTTATGGTTGAAGGTGATAAAACAAAGGGTGGAGTAGTAATTACACCTGATATCTCTACCATGATTAAGGAGTTTCAAGATGCAACAAGGAATTTTGATATAAGACCATATTTAAATGTTGAGCCTGTCGGAACCATGAAAGGTTCAAGACCAATTGCTGATAATGTTCCAGAGGCTTCTGGATTTGCAAGCCTTGACGAAGGTGCGGAAATACAAGCTTTATATGAACCTACATTTACTGACCTGGAATATAATGTGCGCAAATATGCCGGGTACATACCACTTACAAATGAATTGCTTGAAGATTCGGCTGAAAACATTCTGGCATTCATAATAAAGTGGATGGGAGAAAATGAACTTAATACATACGCTTATCAAGTTTTTAACGGTACAGGGACAAAGTCAGCACAGGGAATATTAACTGAGGCTAAAACAGGTGGAGAGTTGGAAAGCAGAACGGAAACAATTGATTCTCCACCAGATATAAAAAAATTCAAGACAATATTTAATGTTGATCTGGAAAGTGTAAGTAATGTGAACCTTGCAATATATACAAATGCAGACGGGTATAACTATCTTGATGGTTTGGAAGATGAAAATGGCAAGCCGTATTTACAACCTGATGTTACTGCAAAATCTGGATTTACTTTCTTAGGCAGAGAAATTGTAAAAGTGCCAAAGAAATTTATTGCTAATGTGACAACTGGCGAGGGTGAAAGTGCCGTAACAAGGACTCCATTTGTTATAGGCAGCCTTAAAGAACTGTATACCATGTTTGACAGAAAGGCAATGAGCGTTGAATCAAGTAATATTGGTGGGGATGCTTGGAGGAAAGATACTACAGAGGTAAAAGGTATTTTTAGGTTTGATGGTAAGCTTGTCAATAAAAATGCAATAAAGGTATTGTATGCTAAATTATCGTAGGACAGTAAATTTTAAAGGGCATAAGGATGGATTATTCTTATGCCCTTTATAAAAGGCTGGTGAAAAAATGATACTGACATTAGAGGAAGCCAAAAAGTATTTAAAAGCAGACGTAGATGATACATCGGAAGACCAGGATATTGAATCTTTAATATCTGCAGCTGAAGAATATTTAAAAAATGCTGGATGCAAGTTACCGGAAGGGAATGAACTAGCGAAACTCGCAATTAAGCTCCTTGTTGTTCACTGGCATGAAAATAGAGAGCCAATTGGGAAAGCAGATAAGCTGCAATATAGCCTATCAAATATAATCTTTCAGTTACAGTATTGTTATGAAGAGGAGACAATAATATGAATCCTGGAGAACTTAAAGAAAAAATATCAGTGGCAACACTTGTTCCTGATGGAAATAATTTCATATGGCAATCTCAAAAGGTAACATGGGCAAAAGCTGAAATTTTGAATACAAAAAATATCTTTTCAAGTATTGGTATGGGAGCAAGAACGGTAAAATTCGTAGTGCGAAAACAAAGTTTAAGTTTGCATAATGCTTTTATTTGGAAGGGTAATCACTGTTTTTTAACTGCAATAAACGAGGAAAGCAGATTGTATTATGAGGTACTTGCAGCTATTGTAACCATAAAAGAATGTCATATAAAAAGAGAACCCGACCCACCTATATATAACAATTTAAACAGGCCAGTATATAGCGAACCTACATTAATCACATTTCCGGGTATCTTAACAGAAAAATTCCTTGGGAATATTCAGGAACAACCAATGACAACCATTGAAACACGCCTTGTTCTTGTAACTCCAAAATTAATTAAATTGGAAGAGGGCGAACTTGTAGCAATAGATGAAAAAGATTATGAGGTTCTACTTGCACATACTCTGGATGAATTTAAAAATGAATATGAAATTATTTCAAGGAGGAATGTCTAGTGCAGAGTATTCAGATTGACGGCATTAGCAAATTTGATTCAGACCTTGAAGATTTACTCGGTAAACTTCCGGATAAGCGCAGAGAGCTCCACCAAAGAATAGCAAAGACCACAAAAGAAGAAGTTGACAAGCAAATAAACGCTTCTGGATTGAAAGACAGTTCAGGGAAAATAAAAGATTGGCAAGAATCTCATGTCGGTTCTGGTGGGGGATATGCTGCTGTCAGAGCAGAAAAAGGAGCAACAGGTAAAAACAGCCCGGGAGCAATAACAAATTATCTTGAAAACGGGCATAGAATACGTGAACCGGGTGGAAATTCAAAAACATATAGACCACGCATAAAAAAGCCTTATGTTGATGGATATCATTTTTATCAATCAGCACAAACATCAGCAGAGGCAAAAGCTATATCAGAAGCAGAAAAATTCGTAGAAGAGTTTAGGCAAAAACTGGAGGGTTAAAATGGTAACTGCAATTGAAATAATGACTGGTGTAAATACTGTACTGGTTGAAATTGCACCTGAATATAAAGTGTATCTCCAAAGGTGCCCGAAGGATTTTAAAAGGCCATCATTTTTAATCCAATATGTCAGGACTAGTAGAAGAGATATGAATAAATCTATAGTAGAAAAAACAGTTTACCTGACAATTACCTGCTTCGTGGAGAAAGATGAATATTATAGGTCTGATACTGATGAACTTGCAGAGATACAGGAAAAGATAATGCAAGCATTTACTGAAAGACACATAACCGTTAATGACAGAGCAATAAAAATGCAAAGCAGCACCGGTGGTTTTGAAGAAAATATGGCATTTGTTGATTTGCAATGTACATATTTTGACAACCGTACTGATGCAGTGGACACCACTCCACTAGTAGCATCAGTTAACACAAATCTGGAGGAGGTTTAAAATGGGATTACCAAATATAAATATCAATTTTAGCACTGCGGCTGCTACAGCCCTTGAACGCTCCAAAAATGGTATCGTAGCAATAATTTTGAAAGATGCTAACGGCACGGGAGCATATACGCTAACAAAATCAACTCAGATAGCTTCGCAACTTGGAACAATCGGAGCAAACAACCAAAAATACGTTGAAAGGGCCTTTGTTGGTTACGTGAACACTCCAAAGAAAGTAATTGTATATGTTCTGGCTACCACAGATGAGAATTTGTCAGAAGCTCTGCAATACTTTGAAAATGTCCAGTTTGATTATCTTGTTGGCCCGCCTGACTGTGATACCACAGAAGCAACTGAGATATCTACTTGGATAAAAGCACAAAGGGCAGAAGGGTATACCCCTAAAGCTGTTTTACCAAATATGGCGGCTGACAGTGAAGGGATAATCAATTTTACTACTACAGGTATTAAAGTTGACGGTATTGTACATACAACTGCTGAGTATTGCTCTCGTATAGCAGGATTAATTGCCGGAACACCAATGACAATCTCTTGCACTTATGCTCCTTTACCCGAAGTCAGTATGGTTGATAAGCTGTCAAAGGAGGACATTGACACCGCCATAGATGCAGGTAAATTTGTCATATTCTCAGACGGTGAAAAGGTAAAGGTAGGTCGTGGAGTTAATTCGTTGCAGACTACCACTGAAACCAAAGGAGAGGTTTTCAAGAAAATAAAGATTGTTGAAGCGGTTGACATGATAAGAAGTGACATCAGTAAAACCGCCGAAGACAGCTATATTGGAAAATACTCAAATAATTATGATAACAAATGTTTGCTTATATCAGCAATTAAAGGCTATTTCAAAGGCCTTGAAAATGACGGAATACTTGAAATGGGTACTAGTACCGTAGATATAGATACAATTGCACAAGAACAATATCTACAAAGCAAAGGTACCGATACGGCGGATATGACAGAGCAGGAAATAAGAACAGTAGCCACAGGAGATCAGGTATTCCTTACATCGCAAATTTCAATTCTTGATGCTATTGAGGATATTGAGCTCAGTATAACAATATAGGGAGGTATGTTAAATGCAAGCTAACAGAGTAATGTCTGGAACTTGGGGTGAGGTTTGGATGAATGGCGAATATGTATCTGAATGCTATGGTTTACAGGCAAAGGCATCGTTTAATAAAGAGGATGTTCCAATTTGTAGGCAAATGGCTACAGATAAGAAAATAACCTCAATTTCATGTACCGGTTCACTAAAATTATATAAAGCTAACAGCAGAATGGCTATTGCAATAGGTGACAATATTAAAAAAGGTAAAGATATAAGATTTACGGTTATATCAAAGTTGGATGATCCCGATGCATACGGCGCAGAACGTATTGTACTTCGTAATGTTTCTTTCGATGATCTGACACTGGCTGATTGGGAAGTTGCAAAGAATGGAACAGTTGAAGCTCCATTCACCTATACTGACTATGAATTTTTAGATAAAGTGGGGGTCTAAAATGGATAATACACTTGATTTATTACTTAATATGAATGTTTCCGATTTACCGGAGAAGGAATACAAGGTAAAAAGACTTAGCGGATTATGCGGAAGTCCTGTAATATTTAAATTAAGGGCACTTCCGTACAACCAAGCCAATGACATATCACGAGCACAGAAGGAAGATATGGAAGTACACATACTGCTTGCAGGCGTGGTAGAACCTAATTTAAGGTCACCTGAATTGCTTGCAAAATACAGCACAGTAACACCAGCCGAAATGATAAAAAAGATGTTGCTCCCGGGAGAAATCACAGATATTTCAAGGGCCATTGAAAGACTTTCAGGATATCGCATTGATACAATTGAAGAGATTAAAAAAAAATAGATAAAGATCCTGAAACACAGTTGATGTATTTCCTTTTCCGTGAAAAAAATATTATGCCAGGTTATTACTATAACCTACCTGCCGGAGAGAAATTAGTAATTAGAGCATTTTTCGAAACCGAAATGCAGTATAGGAAAAAGTAAAACTTGACAAATTACCAGAAATTGCTATTCTGTATTTAGAACAATCAGGGAGGTAACGGTATGGTATATTTGACAATACTCTGCGTTGGAATGATTGTCGGACTTTCATTTTTGATAAGAATTGTTCTGATTAACCGATCAGGTGAAACGGAAGAAGTGGCACGTATTAAAGTCCGAAATTGTGTAATTGGAATGTTCATCAGCTTTATAATAGCATTACTATCTTCATTTATGATATTTTAATATAAAACAATGGTTTAAACCTCGCCGAATCCGGCGGGGTTTTTTTATCTGCAAAAGCAGGAGGTGACAGGGAAGTTTGGGAAGAGATATCAGTATAGCGATAAATGCAAAAGACAATTATACACAAGCAATAACAACAATGAAAAATGCTAATCAGGCATTTAATAAAGATTTAACAGGATTAAACTCAAAATTAGATGCCTTGAACAAAAATAAAATAACCTTAAAAGTAGATGTCAGCAAAGCTAAAAAAGAACTTAGTGAAGCAGAAAAGCAATTTGCTAAAACTGGGGAGGCCGCCGACAAGCTGAATCTTGAACTTGCTAATGCTAAATATGAAAATGCTCGCAGAAACCTGTCCCTAGTTTCCGATAATGCTAAACAAGCTGAAAAGGACATACGAAGTCTAACAAATGCAGTGAGTAAAAATGAAAATAGGGCCTCTGCTTCAAGAAATCAAAGTACTATGGGTAGTGTTTTAGGTACTATTGCCGCCTCTGGTGCCGCCTCACTTATTGGTGATACAATAGGTGGAATAACAAGTACATATGTAAGCAGCGCTTATGGTTCTGAAGCAAGTACTATATTTAACAGTGCATTGTCAACAGCCGGAATGGGAGCGGCAATTGGTACCGCAATAGCACCGGGAATTGGTACGGCGGTTGGAGCGGCTTTAGGTGGAATTATAGGTGTAATACAGGGCAATGCGCAAGTATTTGAAAAGAAAGATGATTCTTTCAAACAATACTACCAAGATCAGTTTAAATCAGTAATAGAAGAACAGAACAATTCACTTTCTTCTGGATCAGGAATTGCATCGTCAAGAGAGCAAAACAAAATATCATTTTCTACATTACTTGGCGGTGATAAAAACGCTACATCATACCTAAAAGATATCACTAAGTTTGCAAGCGACACACCATTTGAGTATGACGATCTAACAAAAATAAGTAAAACACTTTTGGCATACAGATACAAGCAAAATGAAATCATTCCACTGCTTACAAAGGTGGGTGATGCCGGGTCTGCTCTTGGAATGTCCACAGATGATATGACATGGGTATCTACCGCCCTTGGTCGTATGAAAAGCACAGGGAAAACATCCCTTGAATATCTTAATCCGCTATTAGAACGTGGTATACCGGTATGGGATTATTTAGCTAAAGCATCAGGTAAAACTAACAAACAAGTTCAGGAAATGGTAAGCAAAGGACTTATACCAGGAGAAAAGGCAGCCCAAGCAATCGCTGATTATATGGGGTACGATTTTGCTGGTAATATGAAAAAACAGGCTCAAACCTATTCAGGGCTCGTAAGCACCTTGGAAGATGCTCAAAACCAGATAAACAACGCAATGGGGGAAGGATATAACGAAGAACGTAAAAAAGGAATACAAAGCCAAATAAGCTATCTCAGTGGAGATAGCGGAACAAAGATGCAAGAAGCATACAACCAGATAGGACAATGGAAGGCATCGCTTGAAAATTTGGCAGAGCAGTTTAAAAGAAATGCTTTAAGTGCGGTAATGAGTGGAAGTATCAGTTCTGAGTTCAGTGAGAAAACTCAGGCAAGACTATCCGAAATGTACAAGGAGTATACCCAATACGCAGCAGATGGTTCAAAGGATGCTGGTGCCAAGATGGGGGCACTTCTAGCAGAAGCCCAAGCAATCGCACAAGATGAATATAACGCCAGTGAAGGTGCACAGTTAGCAATCCAAACAAATAAAACTCTTGCTGAAAATATAAAAAATGATGCTGGGTTAAATCAATCATATTGGGATGCCGGATACCAAATGGGAAAACAATTTTCATTAGGGTTAGCTTCAGCAATTAAAGACAAATCCGATGATAACAAAATAACCTTTGGTTTATCAAATTCCGGGGTAGTATCAATAGATAAAAATCCTTCAAATGCAATAACTAATTTGTTTGGTGGCAGTAACGGAAATATTCAGAGTTCAGGTAAAAATAAGTTCGGGTTTGGTAACGGATATGCGGTTGGATTAAGTTACGTACCTTATAATAATTTTCCGACAGTGTTGCATGAAGGTGAAAGAGTCCTTACTGCAAGTGAAAACCGTTCATATGGACAAAATGCAGCACCGGTTATAACTGGCAATTCATTTGTAATAAGAGAAGAGGCAGACATACAAAAGGTAGCAATTGAAATAGTGCGACAAATGAATAGAGCCAATGAGCTGGCAGATTGATAGAAAGGGTGGTAAAACTGATTAAATTTATATTTAAAGATACGATAAAAAACAAAGAACTTATATTACCTGTTACACCTTCTAGTTTCGAAGTCAATCACGGGATAAACGTAGAAACAATTAATATTCATACTCTGGGTGATGTTAGTGTTGCCGGGTATAAGCTTGCACCAACTTACAAAGTAGATTGTATGTTTCCGGCAAAAAAATATCCATTTTGCCAGCCAAAGGCAGATTTAAATCCTTACAGTTATGTTAAAAAGTTTGAGGAATGGTGCGATAACCACACGGTTTTACGCTATATAATATCAGATACAATGGTAAATACCCCGGTGCTTATATCTGACATTACCTACGGTGAAAAAGATGGTACAGGAGATGTTTATGCGACTATAACAATGCGTAATTACAAAACATTGTCAGTAGTACAAACCAATAAAACTGGTAATCGTAGCCGAAGTAGTACTGAAAAGAAAACATCCCCATCAAAAAGTTATACTATAAAACGGGGAGATACATTAAGTGCAATTTGCAGAAAGCATTATGGCAATGCTGCATTATACCCAAAACTTGCTGCAGTCAATGGAATAAAGAATCCAAACCTTATTAGTTCCGGAAAAACATTAAAACTTCCGGCAGTTTTGTAAGAGAGGGATAATATATGATCAAACTTTTAATAACAAACAGTACTGGCACTGTAGATGTAACTCAATTTGTACAGTCAATTACCTGGTCGGGAGATTACCAACAATGCTCACGAACTCTTGACTTTGAGATTATATCATCACCTACAGACAAAAATCTTCCTGCTATTAAATGCGAACTGGGGAATAGTGTAATTTTGATGCAAGATACTATGATATTGTTTGATGGATATATATTTGAACGGCAGAAGGACACAAACAGTAGCACAATAAATATAACCTGCTATGATCGTGGCATATACCTTAAACGTAACGAAGCGTCATATAAATTTAAAAATACAACTCCTGCAGCAATAGCAAAAAGAATCTGTACTGATTTTGGAATCCAACTTGGTTCAATCGTGGCTCCCAATGTGAAAGTATCCCGGAATTTTATCGGAGTAAGTTTGTATAGTATGATTCAAACAGCTTATACATTAGCCTCAGAAGCAACTGACAAAAAATATTTAATGCGCTTCACTGGCTCAAAGTTAAATATTATAGAAAAAGCTGTCACAAATGAAACACTGGTGATAGAAGGCGGTAGTAACCTAATGTCGGCATCAACAACTGAAAGCATATCTAATATGGTTAATCAGGTTGTTATTTACAATGATAAAGACAAACTTATATCAACACAAAAAGACAGTGAAGCAATAAAGCTTTACGGAGTATTGCAAAGCTATCTTAAGCAGGCAAAAGGTGAGAATGGCATTGCAAAAGCCAAAAAACTGATAGCAGATAATGGAGTAAGTCAAAAGATAACCATAGAGAATTTGGGAAACATTGCAAACATTACCGGAGGTACTGTAGTAGTTCGGGAACCATACACCGGGGTATACGGACTGTTTTACATTGATAGTGATACTCATACCTGGAAGCGTGGGCAGTATTACAACAAATTGGTTGTTAACTTTAAAAACATTATGGATGAACAAGATGTTGGAGCTCTCCCAAACAAGGATGGAAGTAAAACAAAATCAAGCACAAGCGGAAATTGGGACTATACACATAAGCCGGGAGGAAAGTAAATGGAAGATAACCCTTTTTTAACGATGGTTAAAACTATTAGACAAGTCAGTAAATCTCAAATACCTGCTAACTTTCGTTTTGGTACCGTTGTTACGGCTAATCCTTTACAACTTGATGTGGCAGGCACAATACAGGATAAAGATTCGGTGCTGAAAAACAGTATAATTAATACATTCACGGAAGGTGATATGCTGCTTCTGGTACCCATTGAAGATGAACAGCGGTATATAATACTTTGCAAGGTGGTGAGTATATGAGTACAACACTATTCCCGAGCATACAACCACAAATAGATGAAACACCTACAGAACTGGAACTATACAAAGAAGTAAAATGGGATTTCGAAAAAAATATTCCCGTATATCAAAACGGCTCACCTGTTATTTTAACAGGAAAGGAAGCCGTTTTTGTTTGGGCGTGGAAGGCACTTACAACTCCACGTTTCAGATATGAAATATATACATGGGATTTTGGAAGTGAAATCGAATCCCTTATAGGGCAACCATTTACGGATGAATTAAAACAATCAGAAGCTGCAAGGTATGTACAAGAATGTTTGCTTATAAACCCATACATCACTGGTGTATTAAATATAAATGTAGCGTTTAGTGATGAAATTATAAAAATAAGCTGCACAATTGAGACAATTTATGGGGAGGTGGATATAGATGTATGAAGACTTAACAGCAGAAAGCATTAAAAGTGATTTAATAGGACGACTTTCTACAGACATAAATGTCAATGAAGGTAGTTACACAAATGACATGATAAGTGCCGTTGCCTATGAAATCTGGAAGGGTTATCAGTCCCTAGATGCTTTAATTCCAATTGCCTTTGTAGATGAAACTTCTGGAGAATATATAGATAGGCGCTGTGCTGAATATGGTATAACTCGTAAAGCCGGGACAGCAGCAAAAGCAACATTAAATTTTACAGGAACAGACGGAACGCTAATACCAGCCGGGAAGGTATTTTTAACAGTGGAAGGACTTCAATTTGAGACTGATGAGACGGTAACAATAACAGCAGGAGTTGCAATGGTAAATGCTACGGCTGTAGAAATAGGAGAGGAATACAATGTTGATGTAGGTACTATTACTCAACAGCTAATAAGCCTAGGAGGTTTAAGTACTGTTACAAATGAAAAAGCAACTGGTGGCACTGACCCTGAATCAGATACAGATCTTGTAAAAAGGTTAAACGATTATTTGAGAAGCCCGGCAACTTCTGGAAATGTAGCACATTATAAGCAATGGGCCTTATCTGTAAATGGAGTGGGAGCTGTAAAAGTTGAACCGTTATGGAATGGCCCAGGGACGGTGAAGGTTTTGATAGTTAACAATGAGAAAAAGCCTGTAGATTCAACAATTTTAAATAATTGTGCTGAGTGTATAGAATCAAACAGGCCTATTGGTGCAACGGTAACAGTTGAAAGTGCGCAGGAATTAAGTGTAGATATCACTGCAAAAATAATTATAGATAGTAGTACAACCCTTGACACGGTAAGAACAGAATTTGAAGCAAGTTTGAAATCATATTTAAAAGACATATCATTTGAAAAATATACAATTGTCTATAATCGTATTGTATACATGCTCCTTGATATTAGCGGTGTAATGGACTATACATCACTTACGATTAATGGAGGTACGGCAAATATAACTATTGCTGATAATAAGGTACCTGTATTACAGAATGTTGAGGTGATAACCTGATGGCACTTATTGACTTATTACCGCCCAACTATAAAAACAGTAGGGAAGTTATAGAACTACAGGGAGCCTTTGAACATTGGACAGAGGCTTTAAATATAGCTAAAGATGATTTGTTCTTACAGTTAAATGTATCGACAGCAACATGGGGCCTGAATATGTGGGAAAAAGCATTAGGAATCGAAATTGACGTTTCTAAGCCATTGGAATACAGGCGTACCAGAATAATGAGCAAACTACGTGGAGCTGGTACAACAACTAAAGAAATGATTAAAAACGTAAGTGAAAGTTATGCGAATGGGGAAGTAGATGTTATCGAAAATAACCCGGACTACTGCTTTACAATTAAATTTGTTGGTTTGAAGGGTATTCCTCCAAACCTTGATGATCTTAAAAAAGCTATAGAAGATATAAAACCAGCACATCTTGATGTGATTTATGAATTTACATACAACCCATGGAGCTATGCCAAAACATTGACATGGGGAGAGGTAAAAGAAAATACATGGGGCAATTTGAAAGAGAGGTAATGAAATGGCAACATATACACAAAACTACAATCTTGAAAAGCCTGACTTAAATGAAACAGCAGACATTGAAGTTATCAATAATAACATGGATATTATTGATGCTAGCTTACACCTTCATACGGTGGATATATTAAAACATATACCATATGCTGTGACAACAAATGTTAATAATGAATACACAGCAAATTTAGGCTTGACAGAGTTAATAGATGGGCAAAGATTACAAATAAAATGTAATGCTGATAGTACTGGTCAAGTGACATTAAATCCTGATGGTATTGGAATAAAAAACGTAGTTAAAGCAAATGGAATACCTGTATCAAACTGGAAAGCAAATGGTATTTACACCCTCGCCTACAATGCTACTACAGGAAATTTTATATCACAGGGTGAAGGGGGGGAATATGGAACAGCCACGCCAGATGATGTAAAAATGGATGTCCCTTTTGGTACTGAAGATGGTATTAAAATTGGAACCTACACATCGGATGCTACAGCAACAGCTGCTGATATTATTGTGGGTAAGATTGCTTATTCTATGGGACAACGCCTTATTGGCACAAACAATAATAAAAGATGGATAAGCGGTACTTTTGATGCTGGGTATTCTTACGATGGTTCTACACAAGTGAATGTTTATGGACTCCCATTTAAACCGCGACTTGTGTATATCTATGGAACAAGAACAAGCCCAGGAACATATTTTCAATACATACTATTAGTTGATACACCCTTTTTAAGTCGTACAGGCATAAAAGGCTTTTACACTTATATGAAACCTGGAACTTCAATGCAATCTAGTTTGATAGCTTCAAGCAGCTATAATTTTCAAATTTTGTCAACAGGATTTACAGCAACTTTTTATGCTACCACTTCAGACACATGGATTGCCTGTGATTATGTTGCTTTTGAATAATAAAAACATGAAAGGTGGTATTTTAATAATGCAAATGGTAAGGGTTATCTATGACCTAAAAGGTAAGATATTATTAACACAGCAAGGAACTAATGTATATACACCGCAAGGAGTACCATACATGGATGTGCAATTGGAGGATGGGTCTTATATAGAAAGTATGGATACATCAATAAGTCCACATCGACCTGTCATAAAGATCACACCAGATCCATACGGAGATATAAAACAGCAAATACAAAGCTGCATTGACCAATTGGCGCAAACACGACAGGCAAATATGGCAACCACACTCACTCTAATGCAGGCACTAGCCGAAGTGTACGAGCAAATGATAGCAATCAAAGCTAGCTTACCTGGAGGTGGTTTTTAATGTTAGAAGTGTATATAACGCTGATTAAAAATGGAGTAAGGGAACTTGACAGTATACCTGAAAAATTTAGGGCAGAAGTTAAAAAGAAACTTGAACAAGACAACATAGTAGATACATCAAAATAGGGAGGTAAAACAGTGTTTAAACGATTACGCCTTATATGGGATATATTAACTTTTAAAGGAGGTGACGGATATATGGTAGATGTATACATAGCTTTGATAGTACACACAGATATTACACATCGCACAATTGACACTGTACCAGCAGCACTAAAAGATGCTGTATTAGCTGGACTAAACGCTATTGGGTTGGATGGCTACGGTCAACCACTACCCCAAGGCTAGGCAACAAACTGATTAGATAACCCCGGTGCAATCCGGGGCTATCTAAAAGACATAAGGATAATATCACGACCTAAAAGGGAGTCATTTATTTGGCTCTCTTTTTGTTTTACAAAAATACATCATTGGGGAGGCTTGATAAATGGAAGTTAATGTATTAGTAGCTATTAGTGTGGCCGGAACTTTGAGTGGCATTGTATTTAGTTACATTGGCTATCGGAACGGAGTAAAAAAAGAAAGTTCAGATGCAGGCAAGAATTCCGGAACACTGATATCAGATGTAGGTTATATAAAAGCTGGCGTTGATGATTTAAAGCGAAAGCAAGAAACATCAGAAGAACGACATTTTGCACTAGCTGAACGTGTAAAAGGTGTTGAAGAGTCTGCAAAGTCAGCACATAAAAGAATAGATGGATTGGAGGCAAAAGAACATGTCATATAGTGTTAAATTCAAATATACTGATGAATGTTTTGTTTATCCCAAATTGATTGCCGCAGTTAATACTCTGTGTGTTAAAAAAGGAAAGGATTGTCTTTGTACCTCCGGATACAGGAGTTTAGCGAAACAAAGGCTTATAAACGCGCAATCATTGGCACAGAGAAAAAGCCAAGGTGCATATCAAAAATCAGACGGGTCCGTGTATACTCCTGACGGGAAGTGTTGGGCTGCTGCTTACGGTAAATCAAACCATTGTTATTGTATAGCCATGGATATAACAGATAGTTGGTTTCAGTCCCTTACTAATGCCGAATTAAAAAAGTATGGGCTTGTTAAACCAATGAGCTATGAGCCATGGCATGTGCAGTTGCTAAAACATAACGGAATTAGCCAGAAACAAAAAGAAGCAATCAGAGACAGTGTGTTGAAAGGAGAAGGAAAAGATATGGACGTAAAAATATTTCAGAGTATGACAGGACTAAAGGCAGACGGCATTGCCGGTCCTGTAACAAAGGCAAAAGCAAAGGAAGTATTACAGTGTTGCCAAGAGATTCTGGGTAATAACTTCAAATCTGCCGAGGAAGTTATCAAAGCGACTCAATCCAACCCTGGCATATGGCTGGGGGTAATTAAAACATTAAAATACTTTGACAGATTTGTTATGAATATCGTCAATAAGATGGGAGGATGTACATAATATGAAAGAGAAATTTTCAAAATTGATAGATGTCAAGACAATAGTAACCTTTGCCCTTGTGGGTGCAATGATTGGATTCACCGCAGCCGGCAAAGTAGATCCTGAAAAACTTGCATCAATGGCAACTATGGCGGTGTCCTTTTTCTTTGCGGTAAAGCTAAATAAATCATAATATAGAAATGCCCTCAGGGAGAAATCCTTGAGGGCTGTTATTTAGTACTTTTTTAAAGTTTTAATAATATAATAGATTCCCTGTATAAAGAAAACAGAGCTTATAAAAGAACACGCAATTACAATCTTTTGCAGTATATCGATATTATCAATAATTAATTTTATAGTAAAGTATAGATAGGCAAAGTTAATTATTAGTGCTAATATGCTTAAAATTAGTGCAATTATTATAGCCGCAAAGTATTTATCTATATAATGATATTTTTTTAACCTGGCTATTCTTTCGTTAGATAAAGCACTTATTAAAATACTCAATGCTGTAAATAAAAACCCCGATATTACTGCGTTATAACTTATTAAATCAATAGGTTGCGTTGGATTAACTTTAAAACAATTATATTTAAATAAAAAAGCAACTGATAATATTGATACGAAAAAAAGCACAATATTGGTCCAGAAAAAACGCATAATGTTAGATTTTATTTCCATACGAACATCACCTCACAAAATTTAACAAGTCATTTCTTAGATTCATATAATGTCCATGCATTTCGTTTCTTACAGTGTCTTCCCAGTTAACAGTTGGTATAATATTAAAAGTGGCTTTAGATATAAAAGTATTATCTAAAAAGTTGTATTCAATCATTTTTTCGTCTTCGTTTTTGGCGTTTGCACTTGTTGAAACTTTTTTAGCATTTTTTTCTTTAGAGAATGAGGATAGTTTATCAAATATTATCTTCAACGATTTTTTATCATTTATAATATTTTTGCCTTTGGGACCCCTTAAAGATAGCGTCATATTCAGACTACTTAAATTACAAAAAGCATCGAATAAATCTTCATCATTAATCCCGTAAATACTTTTAGCTAATTCATCGTCGGATGGAAGAGCAACACTATAGTTTATACTATTAATTATACGCTTATTCATTAGTACTGCAAGACCATCTTCGGTAGTAATCGGCTCTATTTCTATTATATAGTCAGGATTACTCATTAGTTTTGATATTAATTTTAAGCATCTTATATTAGGTGCCGCTTGTGATCTTAAAAATGCAATCGTTACTACTGGTTTATTATTATTTTCTTCAAAAAACATATAAAAGTATGTATAGCATTCAAAAAATTCATCTATTTCCTTCTCTATATTATTTGTTTCTAAAGTCTTTTTATTCCTTCGTTGAAAGTTGAATATATCTTTCATCCTACCTATTTTCCCAAACAGAAAAGATGAATTTAAAGTAAACTCTTCTTCATCAAGACTTTGGATATTATTTATATTATTTCCTGTCCCAATTAGTTCAAAAGAAAATTCATCCGCAAAAGATAATGAGTTAAAATTGTTTAGATTCTTTTTTAGCAAATTGTTAAATTCGGATTTAAACTCATTTGTAGATAGTAATTCACGTGCGAAAGTTCCGTCAGCTTTTTTACTATGAAGATTTTTGAAAAATTGAAGTTGATAAAAATATATAGTTCCAGTTTTTGTGCTCATTACAAATTCCTCCCTAAATATATAAAAATATACAAATAATACTATTTATTGTATATTTTAAAAAATATATAGTCAACCATGTTGCAATATTTGCTCTTACAATTTCAGTTTATAATGATTGAATCTACACCGCTAAAATAGCAAAACACCTTCATTTTAAAAATACAAGTTATTAAATTTGGGGTTACATTTATTTTATATTTATCAAAGCCTTACACAAATATAACAAGTATTACAATAAGAGGGAATAAATAATCCTAAAATATAACTATAATACTAAATTATGTAATAATATTACTATAAAAAATAGCGATAATCCCAATTAATGGACTATCGCTATTTTATTTTATAGGGAAATCTTAAAACATTTATTTTATCATTCTTTGCTGAAATTGCCCCTGACAGGGATGGAACCCTATCAGGATTATACTATTGCTTAAATTTCTGAATAATCCAGAAGGCCAAAAATACAATTTGATTCTGTACTTCTGGGTGCAATAATATAAAGGCAATGAGTAAAATATGAACATACATATTTTAAGATTTCCTTTCATATTTTATTTTAAAAGTCCATATTGCATAAGACAATAATATCAAAGTATCACATCACAAACAACGGAAAATTAAACCTTATGTATTAGTTCGCATTAGCCTAATATCATACAAACAAAAAACGGGCAATAGCCCGCTTTTTGTGTAGTTTTTATCCATCTCTCTGTTAGATATGATGTGTTACAATAATTATACAATATATTGCAAAAAAACACAATATAGATAGATAATAGTATTTTCAATTATGTATCATAATTAATATTGACACAATGACAAAAAGTGGATATAATTGTATCATAATTAATTATGATAAGGTGATGTTATGAAAAGAAAAACAATCAAAGACTATGAAGAACAAGTAAAATCTCTTGAAAGGTTAATTGAATACTTGCAAAAAGATAAACACGATTTAATAATTGAAAAGCAAAACATCCTTCTAAAGTATAATGTTGTACCAAAAGCTGAGTATGATGCTCTAGTACAACAGTTTAACGATTTACAAGCGAGATATGACTTACTTAAAAGTATACAGGCAAACAAGAAATATAACGAGCGTAATGCTGGCCGTAAAAGAAAACTCTCTGACAATGAAGTATTAGAGTTAAGAAAATCCGGAAATACAGTAAGGGAAATTGCAGCTATACTAAATGTTGGGACAGCGACTGTTAATAGAATTTTAGCTAGATATCGAAATTAATTATAATACAACAAAATTTAAAAATAACTGGACAAAAGAGGGGATGGTGCTATCCGGCAAGATAAGTTCACCAAACCCCAGTACGTCCCACGAGGAGACAAACTAATTATATCACTGTCTTATCTCCTCGTACAAGAGAGGGGTAAATAAAATTATGTTAAAAGAAGATGTAATTATTCGTATCATGGGCAAGGCTGTTGAGTTTCTTGCTCATGAAGATGCAGTTCAGGTTAGAAATATTTTAGAAGAAGAACTTTATAATTATGATTTGCAGCCTGCCGAAAACGCAATTGTTCCTTATGAGGGAATTCCAGAAAAATTGGTTCTTTTCATCACAACTAAAAAATTAGAAGGTTTATCATCAAAGACGTTGAAGAGTTACAGCCTGCATTTGACCAGGTTTTCAAAAAATGTACAAAAAAGAATCGAAGACATAGATGTAATGGATATAAGAAGATATCTGGCACAATATTCGCAAACGGGAATAAAGAAATCAACATTGAATACAGAAATTAGTATTTTAAGAAGTTTTTTTAATTGGCTGGAAGCAGAGGATTATATTTTAAAGAGTCCTATGAGGAAGGTTAAACCTGCCAAAAAGGCAAAAAGAGTGAGAAAGGCATTATCCCAGGAAGAAATGGAAATACTCAGAATGACATGTAAAACCAAAAGGGATAAGGCTATGATGGAGTTTTTTTACAGCACCGGCTGTCGCTTGGATGAAGTTTATAAATTAAATAAACAGGACATTGACTGGAATAAGGGGACGGTCAATGTAATCGGAAAAGGGGATAAAGAACGGACGGTATTTTTAAATGCTAGAGCAAAGGTTCATTTGTGGAGTTATTTAGAAACCAGGGCAGATAAAAACGAAGCCTTATTCGTGAGTGCTAAAAAGCCATTTAACCGTCTTGGACATCGGGGATATCAAAAGATATTTAATGAGTTAGGGAAGATGGCAGGAATAACAAAATCAGTCCATCCACACCTATTGAGACACACTACAGCAACAACGGCCGTAAATAACGGTGCAAGTATTCAAGCCGTTCAGAAAATTCTAGGTCATACAGACCCGGCTACAACACAAATTTATGCGGATCTTAATAATGAAGAAGTACAGCTTAATCATAAGAAATTTATAGCTTAAGAAATGTGAACACCAATAAAGAGCGTCATTTGCACTCTTTATTGGTGTGTAGTATTTGAATTTTTATTGGCCATCTTTTATATATCTTCTTGCAACATCAAGAATAGATTGTTTATAGTTTGATATATCATCAAGGTTTTCCAAAGGATATTTTAGTTGACCTTTTCCAGTATCCGGGAGAAATATATATTTTTTTATTCCATCAAGTTTAAACCTACAAATCCATTTCCAAGAATTATTGTCATATAATATTCCAAAGTAGGATTCGGTATCTTTATAGGTTATCAAATCTCTTGAAACTATTTCGCTAAGAAACTGGCGAACAATAAAGAAAGCCTCTAGTTCATCTTGAGTTGTATTTATTTTTGATTCATGAGTATTAATTTCAGTTTCAGGATTTAATACAGCTGCAGATTCTTCTTGAATCTCGTTGCTTGATTTTAAGGCAGTTGTTATTTTATCATTCATTAATTCGTTTACAAACTGATTTAGGGATTTCTTAATAATATCTCGGAATTTTTCTATAACGTTTTGTGTTTTTATTCCGGAATATACTTCTCCCAAAACATATTTAATAAAGTTATCCGATGGTGTTTTGAGTTGTTGGGTCATTAACTTAATTATTTCATTAGAATACTTTAATTCAGAGGCTGTATTAAATATTGTTTCTATATCAAAATTGATTTTGTTAAACTTCTTAAGTTCTTGCACATAGCCATCTTTAATATCTAAAATATTAAATTCTAAGAAAGGCTTCATGTCCATTTTGTTTGATTCGTCCAGATCGGTATAAAATTTATATATTATACCATTAGTTAATATTCCAAATTTGGCTTCGGAAGTTCCGAAGTATCTGAATAGTTGGGAACCATGCTTGTCTAAGTTTTCACCGCACCATTTAGCTTCAACAAGAATTGTAGGTTTCCCGTCCATTATTATAGCATAATCAACCTTCTCACCTTTCTTAATTCCTACATCAGCTGTAAATTCAGGTAGAAACTCATGTGGGTCAAAAACATCATAGCCTAGTAATGAAAAAAACGGCATAATGATAGAAGTTTTAGTTGCTTCCTCCGTAAGAATTTTATCTTTTATATTTTCTACTCTTTTGGAGAATTGCTTTAATTCATCAATAAAATCCATAATAAACACCGCCTAATTATAATTAAATTTCCAATAATTACATTTTATAGTTAATCTATTAATTATGCAACTAGATTTAATCATTGATAACATTATGGTACTAATTCTTCTGTACCTATATCCGTACCGAAAGGACGATTTGAATTAATGACTTGAAACCCTTGATATCAAGGGTTTTTATTATGTGTGAATTATATCATAAATATGAATGGAGGTAAATAAATGGAAAGAACCCAAGAAAAATTATTATATGGGGCAATATCAGGTAAGCTAATTTATTATCTGAGGACTATGGGCTATGGAGCTAAATCAGTTAATACCAGCGGAAAGGAAGGGAATTGGGATACTGAAAAAATATGTGTAACCAAAGACGGCAGAGATTTGTGTGATATCAATTGTATTGAAGGTACGATTACATATCATAATGCTTCTGAGCAGGAGGAAATCAATTTAATCCGAGACCTTATTAATGAGCTTGAGGAACAGGAATTGATTTTTAACAGAGCTGAGCCTATGAAAGTTGAAGGGCTCAAACATTATAGGGTTCTAGCTGAATACAATAACGTTATTCTTGCTGCTTGTGAAACAGAAGGTATAAATTCTTCATTGCATAAGGTTAATAGCTATCAATATGTTACATGGGAAAGAGATAAAGGAGGCTCACAAATGGGTGTTCACTCCGGAATTTATTTTAGTGATAACTATACTGGAGCAAAAGAGAATTTTGTTATCAGATCCGGATTTATGAGAAAAAGTAAGCTGTTGAGTGAGACTGAAATGATGGCTATATATAGCGGAATTGTAAAGCTCGAAGATTTTGATATTAACAATGATGACAGTTACAAAATATTTAGACAAATAAAAGAAAAAATACAAGACATAATTCCTGATATTGAAGCAAGGATTTACAGGAATGATCCTAGGTTTATTACTAACTTAGTTAATGAATCAGAAGCTATTGAGGAAGATATTGAGCTATATGATCAAGAAATTCGGTAAGTGAAAAGTCATTTCTTATCTTACGAAATAAAATATATTAATACAGAAAGGATTTTTAGGAAAATGCTTAGTTTCAAAACAATGTTTAATGAAACTATGAAGCAGATTACGAGGAGTGACAGCGAGTGGAAAAAGTTTCTAGGTTTCTCAGGACAGTTATTCAAGTATGGTTTTTACGAAACTGTCCTTATTTACAATCAAAGACCTGATGCAACTATTGTTGCAGATATGGATACATGGAATAAAAGAGTAGGAAGATGGATAAATCGTGGTAGCAGGGCAATTAAGGTTTATGATGCTAATAGTAAAGGTGTACGGTATTTATTTGATATATCAGATACACACGGTAACTATACAAGTAGAATTAAAAGCTACACAATAAAAACAGATGCAGCACAAAGTTTCGTTATGGAATATTTAGGTGTAGAAAAAGAAAGGGATTTTGAGGGCTTTGTAGAAAGTTTATGTACTGAGTTTTTAGACAAACATGAGTACCCGGGAGAATACTTTGATTACTTTGTACAACAAAGTGTTGTATATTCTGTGTTCAGCAGGCTTAAGTTTGATACTGAAGGAAAATTTCATTTTGAGGATATTTTGAAACAGATTGACATAGGCCAAGCAACTGAGTATGCTTCAATAATATGTGAAATAAGCAAACAGGTTTTAAGACTTTTGGAAAAGCCGGCACGAATTTATGAAAATAAGGAGATAAATAGAAATGAGAGCCAAATACATAGAAGGAATTGGATTGGTGGAGTATCCGGAGACACCGGAAGAAATGCAGGAAGCTATGAGCAAAGAAGCAAGGGAAATAAAGAAACAGGAACCGATATCCAAAACAGATTATCGGGAGGGAGCAGACGGGATATTATATCCTATGATATCACCGGACGAGAATCGGGAGTTGGACAAAATACCGGAAGGGATATTCGCAGCGGAGGCAGTGAAATACCTAGTGCAGAACTACCCCAAAAGAGTACAAGAATTGAAAATACAGGGTACGTGGTTCAGTACAATTTATCAGATAGACAATCAGGCATTGGAAATGATGGACAAGGTTCAACAAGAACTGAAGAAGAAACACCCGATACCTCAGACGGAGGATTTTACCGAGTTGGCCAGATACAACAACTGGATCAGGGAAACGGCTCAGGAAATAGTAATGAAGGAAGTAGTCAGAGTTCCGAGATAAAGGATAATAAAAGTGACGAAGTTAAAGAGTCATCAGAAAATGGTGGCTCTATTATTTTGCCTCAAAAACAGCAAACGCTTTTGGAATTTATTAAAGATGAAGAATCTGAGCGGTCTAAGAAAGATGTAGAAAGTGAAAACATAACTTTTAATATTGCTTCAAATAAAACTAGAATAAATTATACTTATAATCCTTCAGATGATATTGGTGCTGGTGGTCAAAAGACAAAATATAAAGCCAATGTCGAAGCAATTAAGCTGCTCAAGGATATCGAAAAGGAAAACCGTCTTGCAACAAGCCAAGAACAAAGTATTCTTATTCGATACACTGGATGGGGTGGATTATCACAGGTATTTAATGCTGAAACTAAAGGCTGGGAAAGGGAGTACCAGGAATTAAAAGAACTTCTTACTGATGAGGAATATATCAGTGCAAGAGCATCTACGCCCAATGCCCATTATACAGATTCACAAGTAATCAAAGCTATATACAAAGCCTTAAACAGGTTTGGCTTTAAAGGAGGTAACATCCTTGAACCCTCTATGGGTACTGGATTATTTTATTCTTTAATTCCTGAAGATGTTTCTAATAAGTCCAAGTTATATGGCGTAGAACTGGACAGCATATCGGGTAGAATATCAAAGCAGCTTTACCAAAAGGCTGATATAAGGATTCAGGGGTTTGAAGATGCAGACTATCCGGATAATTTCTTTGATATTGCAGTAGGAAATGTACCTTTTGGAGACTATAAGCTCCATGATAAAAGATATGACAAGCTCAACCTTAACATACACGATTACTTCTTTGCAAAGACATTGGACAAGGTTCGTCCCGGTGGAATTATAGCATATATAACCAGCAAAGGAACGCTGGATAAGGCAAACGGTTCTTTCAGAAGATACATTGCGGAACGTGCCGAACTGATAGGAGCAATAAGGCTTCCAAACAATGCCTTCAGGCAGATAGCAAATACAGATGTAACAACAGATATCATTTTTCTTCAGAAGCGTGAGCACGCAATTATTTTAGATGAAGAACCGGCTTGGACAGGACTGGGACAGACTGATGACGGAGTACCTGTAAATCAGTATTATCTGGATAATCCTGATATGCTCCTTGGGAAAATGATTTTTGATAAAAGAATGTTTGGAAGTGACGGAAAATATACAAGCCTTGTTGCAGAGGACAATTTCAATTTAGTAGAAGTACTTGACAGAGTAGTTGAAAAACTACATGCAAGGATAGATACAAATGATACCGGAAAAGAAAATCAGGAAGAAGAATATATCCCTGCAGAGCCGGAAGTCAAAAACTATACATAAGTGTCGGAACCTACAAAGGTTTTGATTTAAAGCTTGAATACAATGAGTTTCTGAGCGGGTTTAATCTACATATTACAGGCAAATATCAGTACACAATTGAGCTTGGTGGGAATCCCATCGGGAATATCACACGTATAGACAATGCACTGGAAGGAATGGAACCGACATTGCAAAGATGTTGTAATCAGTTGGAACAACTTAACCAGGACTTTGAAACAGCAAAGGCAGAATATGAAAAACCGTGGCGTTACGAGGAAGAATACAAGACAAAATTAGCACGTCAGGCAGAACTAAACATTGAGCTTGATTTAAACAAACAGGATGAAGTTTTGGGAGATGAGGCATCAATTGAAGACAAAGAGGTAGCAATAAATGCTTCGTATGTAGTCTCTGATGAAGAAGAGCAGGAAATGGAGATGTAAATAATTTAGGAAAGGGTGAGGAAAATTTATGGATATTTGAGTATTAGGATGTCAAAATCAAAGGACTGAAAAGCGATGTTTGTCGAACATAAGACCTCTTTTGCAAGGATTTCTCATATCAAATGGTTACGTTACGTAGCCAAAAAAGAAATTAAAATAAGAATAAGCAATTGGCAGATATTGTAAGTCAACTTCGTATAATCTGGAGTATTTGCTAAATATCAATATACTGCCAGTTGATAGTTAAGAAATTAACTGGTAACATAACTTAGTAAATATTTACAATTTTTCATTAAAAAACTATATTTCACCTTAGGAGGACTTATATGAAAAAAAATCGTTTTTTAGCAATTTTATTAGTTTTTACAGTTTTATTATCGTTTACCTCAGCTGTTTCCGCTAAATCACTTCAAAGTGATACAACCTCGCAACAAAAGTACATATTAACACAAAAAGAAATAAGCAAATTTAATCAGTATGTCTCATTAAAAAATGGTCAGTTCTCTATTGATAATATTGCAAAAAAAGAATTATCAGATAGTGAGTATGATAAATTAGAATTTAATATTAACAAAAATAATCAAATAATTAATAAAATAAATAAAGATTCTATTATGATAGTTGACCCCAAAAAACAAGAAGCGAATGCAGAATCAAACAATACATTTGCTGCAGCAACAACTTATCATGAAGGAGTAACAAAATGTGATATGTATTGGTGGGGTGCAAGAATATACTTATCCAAAACAGTGGTAAATAATTTAGGAAATGGTATTGGGTTTGGAATGATATGGATACCAGAAGCAGTAGTTACCAAAATTATAGCTTCTGTAGGATTTGTATTGGCATTATGCCCAGGGGGAGTAATTATTGACTGCAACTTATGGCTTGCAGGTTGGAATTTTATATCACCAATCGATGTTCCACTTAATGCTTGCACATTTTACGGATGGCAGTAAAACAAATATACACCGTGTATAATAATTGTAAATCTTGCTTAATATTATTGAGCAGGATTTGCAATTTTTTTCTCTTACAATAAAAATCCTATGGATCAATTTTCTAGTGGAAAATTAAAAAATAAAATATCATAATGGGATAACTTTGTATACTTGAAAAACAAGTATGAAATCTTCGGTTTTGTTGAGAAGGATATCTTACTTGACTATACATATATTTTTATTCTATGATTTGAATACCTAGTATTCTTATTATAGTAGCTATTGATTTTAGTGTTCTTTTTTTAAAATTATTAAATATATTAACTAGGTATTTACTGTTAATAGAAAGGAGAAATCACTTATGGAAAATAAAAAAAAGCTTCTTATTATTAGAATTATTCTATCAGTATTATTAATTATGACACTTGTTTCAAAAAGGGCACATTTAATCTCAGATAATGTATATTCAATAATAATAATTCTTATAGCAGTTGTTATAATATTTGGACCAAGCAAATTTATTAAAGAAAAATAGTATCCGTCGATGAGAAATCACCGTAAGGAGTACGGTTTTCTATAGAAATTAAATCAATACATAAAGAAACAGGCTTATTGCCTGTTATTTTTTTATAAAAAATTATTCCAGAATAATGAGAGGAGAAAAACAAAAATGGGAAAAGTAATTGCAATTGCAAATCAAAAAGGCGGTGTAGGTAAAACCACAACCGCTGTAAACATTTGTAACAGCAATAGACAATAACATTGATTCAGCATTGAGTATATACAAATATGCAGATGCAAACCTACATGGAGAAGCACAGTTTGATACCATGAGAGGGTTTCTCAGTCATGCATTAACCACCTTACCGGATGCAGATGCAGAAAAATTTATTAAGTCAAGTTCAAAAGCCTTAAATGATACAGTAATATTCAAAGAATTAATACGAGCCGGAAAATATGGACTACTCAATTCAGGTCTTATGAAATGCCGAAACATAGATGAACATGCACCGGCACTTTTCTATTATGCAGCACAGCATAAGGATGCTGATGCAATGCATACACTTATTAGCCGAGGAGCTGATGTTAATTCAAACAATGGTGAAGCCCTCTATACATGCTATGAAACCAACAAGCTTGAGGCAGCAAAAGTCCTAATAAACTATGGGGCAGATATCAATTACCTTACAAACTATATCAGTCAAATAAAAGATGTAAGACCAAATATTCATTTCTTACAAGAGCTATGTAAACACAGTGGAATAACTGAAAATGAACTAGACAATAAATTGCAGTCAGTACAGGAGACACCAGAAGATGAAGTCGTTGGTGAATATGGTGTGTATGATGGATTTGATAGTAGTTGGGAGTGATACGATAGATGAAACGATTTACAGATGATCAAATTTATCAAGCGAATCACGTCAGCATATACGAATTAGCAAAGCAGCTTGGATATAATCCGGAAAAACGTGGTTCAAACTATCATATCAAGAATCATGGAGGCCTGTATATCGACGATACCAAAAACTCATTCTATTGCTGGGCTGCTGAACGTGGAGGTGGCCCAATACAGTTCTTAATGTTTATTGAAAATATGAGTTGGGTAGATTCTATGAAATACCTTGTAGGTGACGGAGAAATCCAACAAACTCAAAAAGCGAGCTTGAAACAGCATAAACCTGTAGAAAAAAAGCAGGTAGAATTCAAACTTCCGGATAAAGCCAGTCCGTACAAGAGATTGTTTGCATACCTTATAAAAACCCGCGGGCTGGATAAGGATATAGTAACCGATCTTGTTTACAAGAAAAAAATATATGAAAGCCTACCTCATCACAATATTGTATTTGTAGGTTATGATGAAAATGGTGAAGCAAGGCAGGCCTTTCAGCGTGGAACAGTAACCGGCTTATCATTCAAAGGAATTGTTCCGGGAAGTAATATGAACTATTGCTTTGAAATGGAAGGTAAAGGAGACAGCCTCACAGTATACGAAGCTGCAATAGATGCAATAAGTCATGCAAGTATATATAAAAGTCTTGGTATGGAATGGAAAAAGGAACACAGGATAGCACTAGGCTGTCTATCTGATAATGCATTGGCTTGTTACTTAAAGCGACATCCGGAAATAAAAAATATAACCTTTGCATTGGATAATGATGATGAGGCAAAGTTCTCTAACGGAAAACCTGCACCAAACTGGGGACAAGAAGCAGCTAATAAGTATGCAGAGAAATATGCAAAACTAGGTTACAACACAACTATAGAAAAACCTCTTGCGAAGGATTGGAATGAGGATCTGCTGAATATACGACTTGTACAGCAGGACTTAGCGAACAGACATGAAGAAGACCGTTTGCAGCTTCTTATGGGAAGCAATGAAGAACTTGAGGCAGCTTTATAAACAAGATGGAAGGCTGTTGGATAATGAGATTTCCGGCAGCCTTCTTAAAATATTGAGGTGAACATGAAAATTACTCAAAAATATTTCTTTTTTCAGTATCCTTTTTCAGAGTTTTGCTCTGAAAAAACAGGGGGCATGGGGGAGAATCCCCCGATTTCCGTACAGAAAACCGCACCTTTTTGGGGCGGGTATGTACGGCAGGAATAGTCGGGTGACACACCCGACGGTATACAGCTTGCCAACAGAGTTGGCAACGGGTGACGATGTAATATATGGGTGGCAAAGGGGTGGCAGAAAAGGTGTAATGTTGATGTAGTAAGGGTTTTAGAGGTTGGAGTAATATGTGGTTTAGAATAGGAATATATAAAGTTTGAAATTAACAAAAAAATTAAATAAATAAATAAGAGAAGGTAACTGTGTTGCTGTGGCATAATGCTACGACTTTTGTTTTGTCAGGAGGTGCAAAGTGACTAAAAAGAAAACTAACCCGGAGGAACTCAAAAGGTCAATTAGGTTTAAAGCCAAAAGTATTGAAGATATGAAAAAGCTTGCAGCTGTCAGAGGTATATCCGTTTCAGATATAGTCAGAGAGTTTGTTGAAAAGGGTCTAACAGTTGACGGCTATAAAAGGGACATTGATTTTATTACAGAAATCATTCACAAAGAGCTGAAGGAAGTACTGGAACCGCAAATAAACAGAATAGTAAAAATGCTTATGAAAATAGGAAAAGCATCAGCTGGAACTATGTATTCAAATTTGAGACTTATTCAGCTGATAAGTGACGAGGATCAGGAAGCTTTCTATGAGATGATTAACAGAAGTTTACGGCTTGGAGTTGAGTATATGAAGAAGAAGGATGTAGAGATAGACCAATATTTGAGCCAGGCTGATGAAGTGGGTAAGGATAGTAGGAGGGTGAAGTAAGGCCATTATTTTTAAGGGAACAGGAGAGTGAGACTGTGGAAACAGAAAACAAAAAAAATTCACTGGGAGTTGGGTATGTGACAACTGTAGGAGAATATATGAAAAAAATCCGATGGGTGCAAGGTGATAGTAGTTGATCCAGAGGTTGAATATACTGCGCTGATGAAAGAAGGAGTGACTGAACATCAGTGTAAGAGAATTAATCCGCTTGAGATATAGTAAACTTACAATTACAATAAATTTACATATATGCAAGTATATTGTATAATTATTTGTGGTTCTATTGACATTGAGGGGGGTGTTGCATGCGAAAAGTTGTATTTATAGGTGGGATTCATGGTGTTGGTAAAAGTTATTTATGTGAATTATTGAAAGAAAAGACGCATCTAAATATATATTCGGCAAGTGAATTAATAAGAATATTCCAAAAGGATCAAACAGATATTAATAAACGAGTCCCCAATATTAATAAAAACCAAGATGTTTTAATTACCGCAATAGAAGAAAATGTACCTGAGAATATATGTTTAGTATTAGATGGACATTTCTGTTTGCTAGATAGTAATCAAAACATAAAAAGGATTCCGTATAGTACATTCGAACAGTTAAATATAATCGCTATTATTACCTTGGTTGGTGAGCCTAATATCATTAAAAATCGCCTTAATTTAAGAGATAATTCTCAATACACTGAAAATTTCATTAGTGATTTTCAAGATTCTGAACTTAATTATTCAAAAGATGTAGCCAAAAAGCTTCACGTAAATCATTTAACGTATGATATTCAAAAAGATAATATTGATACTATTTTGGATTACCTTAACAATAATTTAGGAAAGGATAAGTTTGATGAGCGACAATTTGCAACTCTTAAAATTTAATGAGATAGATTTAAATGATAGGTTTTTTGATTCACTTAAGGCGGATTACGAGGAATTTGAAGATTGGTTTATACGTAAAGGAAATAGCAAGGCATATATCAAGTATGATGATGAAAATAATATCGAAGGATTTCTATACTTTAAGATGGAGCATGATACCGTTGATGATATAACACCATCAATAGAAGCTAAAAATGTACTTAAAATTGGAACATTTAAAATAAATCCTCATGGAACACGACTGGGCGAGAGATTCATAAAAAAATCATTAGATTATGCAATCATTAATAATGCAAGTTTTTGCTACGTAACTGTATTTGGGAAACAAACTACACTAATTAAACTATTCCAAAATTATGGCTTTTTAGAGTATGGCGTAAAGGAAACGCCAAATGGAAAAGAAATTGTCCTCTTGAAAAATTTAAGTAAAATCACAGGTGATGTAAATATTGATTATCCGCTTATAAAACCAGAAAAACGAGATAAATATGTATTAAGTATCTATCCTCAATATCATTCCATAATGTTCCCGGATTCAATTTTACGAACAGAAAAAATGGACATTCTTACTGATGTTTCATATACCAACTCAATACATAAAATTTATGTTTGCAGTATGAGAGATGTGAATAAATTAAAGTATGGAGACATACTAATTATTTATAGGACATCCCCGGAACCTGGGCAAGCAGAATATAAATCGGTTGTTACATCAATTTGCGTTGTTGAAGAAGTCAGAGAACAGAATGAATTTAAAGATTTTAATCATTTTTATAAGTATGCAAGTAAATATAGTGTTTTTGACAAAAGAGATTTAAAGTACTGGTACAACAAAGGTGGTTGTACGGTTATAAAAATGACATATAATATCGCCTTGACTAAAAAAATTAATAGGCATAAAATGATAGAAGAACTAATGTTCGACAGAGATATATATTGGGGATTTTTTAAGATAACTGATGAGCAATTCCAAAATATTTTAATAGGCGGCGAGGTAAATGAAGGTTTTATTATCGATTAAACCAGATTTTGTACAGGAAATGGCAAGAGGTAGAAAACGATTTGAATATAGGAGAAGGATTTTTAAACAGGATGTTGATAGTGTTGTAATTTATGCTTGTAGGCCAGTAGGAAAAATAGTCGGTGAATTTAAGGTTGAGGATATAATTTCTAAGTCACCTGATGATTTATGGGAAGTAACTGAAAAATATGCAGGTATATCAAAGGAGTTTTTTAACAGCTACTTTAAAGGCCGGGATGAAGCCTATGCTATAAAAATAAAAGACTTCCATATGTATGATAAACCAATTAATCCATATGAGATATTTGATAATTTCGTTGCACCTCAATCTTACAGGTATTTTGATAAAAGACAGGAAGCTCTTTTGGATACGTAAAAATTTATACGAATCAATATAAGAAACGCGTAATCTCTAGTGATTGCGTGTTTTTTTATTATGAAAAGATTTATGAAAAGAAAGCTAAACAAGAATTATAACTAAAAAATTATAATTTAAGACCAGCTAATTAAAGTCAAGAGTTTTTAAGAAAAAGCTTTATGAATTTTTGAAAACTCCTGACATAGAAAAAATGCATAACAACAAGACCACCTTTGCGAAGTAGACATAAAATAGCTGGTCTAAAATGAAATACTGATCCTTGAAAACTAAACATCAAGTGCAGGTACTGCTAAGCTGCTATATGCTTTGCTGCTAATATCTGAGCATGTTCCTGAGGACTGCGTAACTGGTACGGTTTTCTGTCCCTTAGAACAGCAAAGATGTAAATGATGATCTTACGCATAACTGCTCCCAAAGCTACCTTCTTAGGTTTACTCTGGCATTTTTGCTTGTAGAATTCAAGTAATACAGGGTTGCAAGCCTCTTTATTCCGCTTAGTTCGGATATTGGCAAGAGCAGTTGTAAAAAGAACCCTGCGAAGTAGCCTGGAACCTCTCTTGGACATTTTATTCCGTGTGCCGGTAAATTCTCCGGATTGCATCACAGAGGGGTCAATGCCAAAGTAAGCAACCAGTTTTCCCGGCTTAGAGAAAGCGGAAAAATCGCCGATTTCTGCTAGAATGGTGGCAGCAGTAAGAAGGCCAATACCTGGCAGGCTCTGAAAAAGTTCAAGAGTTAATGCTAGCATGGGCATATCCTTTGCCATATCTTCAGCGATCAATAGATGAATGGTTTTTAGGACCTTCGCCAAGTTATCTTCCAGAGTTCTGATCATGGATATGTAGACACCCAGCATAGCAATGTTCGAGGAATTATGAACAGTCAAAGGCGCAAACTCTCTGGCTTTGGAGACCAAAAGATTATACTTTGCAGTTGACCACTTAAGGCTTCTGCGAGAATTCTTCTGGATCAGTGCAATCAACTTGTTCCTGTTCGCTTTAAGAATATGCGCAGGCGTAGGATATTTCTCCAATACTGCAAGAGCAGCCTTTGAAAAGATGTTGGGGAATACATCCTTGAAGTTTAACATGAGTTGGTCAACAATACCCGTAAGCCTGTTTTTGTAGGCAGTAAGTTCGTCAGAGAGCTTGTAGTACTGTCGGCAAAGACTTCGCAGGCATTCAATATCCTCATCGGGGATATTAGTAGTTTTAAGCTCCTGAAATCTGTATAGCAGGGCAATTTTCCGGGCATCAGCTTTATCATTTTTCACTTTTCTGATTCCAATATTTTTGATAGAATCAGTCTGGATGGGGTTTATGATGGAGACCTCCAATCCAGCTTTACAAAGTGAATGGAAAAGGATTTTGTGATAGTGCCCGGTGGATTCCATGACGACGAAAGGCCTAGAATCAAAGTCCTTTTCCGTTTTTTTCAGTAATTCAACGACTCTTTCAACGTCAGAACTGGAATCATGGTGGATCTTCATGCGGGCAATCACTTCATTGGATGGAGAAAGAATTGCCATCTCACTGAAGAATTTACCTACATCGATTCCTGCAATAGGTCTGAAATTCATCAAAATGCCTCCTTAAAAAATTAATGGACTTAAAAGCCTCCATTCCTTCTCATGTAAGCAAACAACCTTGCATGTGACACGAGGAACCAGCTAAAAAGCTGGCCTCAACCAGCCAAATCATGTAGACTTACCGGAATGGAAAAATACTCTTTCATACGGGTAATCGGCCCGCCAAGGTCCGTCCCAGGAGGTGAAACACACACCTTCCAAGTCCGGAAGATATTATACATGATTGTCAAAGTTCAGGCCAACAAACGCTGGCATAATGGCTAAGATGTGAAGCCGGATGATGTGCTTGATGTTTGGAAAAGAATAAAATTTGAAGTGTTATGTTAACTATGACTTTTAATGGGTCGAACAGTGGCTTTGGTCACTGATTTAATACAAAATAATTGTACAAGGAAGTGAATTAAAAATGAAGAGAATAGATAAATGGAGCGGTTATTATTTAAAAAAATATAGGCTTTTGACTAAAATATTGGACGGGAATAGTGATTGGTCAAATAAGTGTACAGAGGCAAAGAATCTTGAGGCAAGAGAAGCTTTAGTAAAGTTCTACAATGAGTACAAAAAGTGTAGACCGGATAGAAAATATTGTGCCAGCACTGACTTTGGATATTTCTCATATTTGACGTATATTGATCCTGTAAGGCAAGCATTAGTTGACAGACTATATCAACGAGCTTGTAATGAAACATATTCATTATTACACTATGACTACTTTTTACAAAAAAGAATTATGAATAGCCTTCTGTCAGTGCTTGAAGAAAACTTGGATATAAAAAGTAGAATAGAAATGAAAGGGACTAACTGTAAAAAAGAATCAATTGATATAAAAAGCCTACTTAATTACATATCTGATGATTCGGAACAGGGGTATTACGTGGGGAATGGAAATGCAAACGGTGAACTTGTGACAATAGATATTGTTGATTATAAGAATAGAAATAGGGAGCATCCGGTTGATATTTTTATTGGAAAAGTAGGAAAAGGAAAGGGATATAAAATTCCTAAGATGAAAAATGAATTAAATATTATGTCGAATTCTTTCTATTGATAAATTATTATAATATGGCACCATAATATTACATAAATTAAATTATTATACATAAAAGGGAGATTAAACTATGAAAAAAACAAAAGCAACTTTTAAAATTTTTACTATGGTACTTGCTTTGTGCATATGTTTTTCAGGTATTCCAACTACATTTGCAGTAAACTCTGAATCGGATTATTTATCCATCACTGTTTTTTCTAATGATTCACAATTAGGTGATACGTTCAAGGCATTATCCGAATCTTCGTTAAATATTGTAAAAGGTCAGACTATGGATTTCAATAGCGATATGATTATTACACAAGAAAATTTTAGCGATATAAAGAATAACAAGAGTAAAATACAAAAACTACTGGGAAAGGGTAAACTTTTTGCATTATATAATTATGATGGTACCGGTTTGAGAATAGATAATGAAATTGAGTATCCGATTACTGTTGAATCTGAAAAAGATGAAAATTTAAAAACCGTTGCTAGAATATTTTATATTGGAGAAGACAATAAGTTTAATATTCAAGACATATCAGTCGCAAAAAATTATTCTAAAGAAGATAGTATAAAAGAAGTAAAAAGAGTAATAAAGGAAATAGTAAAACCGCGTTTGAAGAAAGACAAGAATAAAATAATTAAAGATATTAATCCTACTATAACAGCCATGGCTGCTTCAAGTTGGAAATCAATAGGAACTTATGGTAATAGCAAGGCAGGTTCCCCTTATGGATACATGCAGATTTCTTATGAGGTACAAACTCTACAAGATACAAATAGTAGAGACTACTACAGTATTCACTCTTATATAACATGTACTCCAGGTGAGGCATTAACTACACAAGGATATGATTCTAAGTGGGTAAGTGAAAAAATGGTTACTCAAATGTATTTATCTACTCCACAAACTGACAGCATGATTTACAAATATGGTCCATATAATGCTATTGATACAAGTACATATACCGTTAGTGTAGGTATCGATAGTGCACCAGGTTTTAGCTGGACAAAAAATAATACAGATGTAGATATTACTGCAAACGTTCCAGACAAATGGACACCAAATTGGACGGCGGAATTTGATAGCCTAGGTGATGCAAGACACAGTACTTTCACATTTGAACCAGGAATCACCGCTTACGTACCACAAAGTACAACTTCTGCTTTATTTGCATTAAGGAATATCTATACTGTCGATTCATGGACAACATCGCCAGTTACTGCGGTTGATTTTACATGTAAATTAACATGTTTACCAGATAGAATAAGTGGGATAAGCTGGTAATACTTTTAATATGTGAAAAGGGGCTTAATATCCAAATTGTCGGATATTAAACCCCTTTTCTATTATGGGCTTTAGCCTGTTGAGCATGAGGCGAGTTTCTCGGAAGAGAAATGAGCCATGCGAAATAATTAACCACCTGCTACGGGTGGTCATGACTGAACCTTTCACTTATTTTTTAACTTTATTTTTAAGCACTTCTCCTATTGCAGTTATTATAGTAAGTAGTCCAAATAATACTACTATTAAATAACCTAAAAAATAGAGAATTGCAGAAAAATCTTCGAAAAAGTTTGTGTTTATAATACTATAACTTGTAGCATTTTCAAATAACGATACACACATGAACCCAATTCCAATTAAAAAGATTAAGAAAAAGCTTAAATTTTTTTTTATAGAAATCACATCCTTATTATAAGTTATTTTAAGTTTCATATAATTATAACATATTATCCAGTTTATGGAATGTTTTTTAGTTAAAAAATTATTTTCAATGAAATATAGAAAAATCTGGTATATAATAATTATACAATACTAAATAAAAAGAGATTAAGGAGTATTATTTATGATAAATTTCCCTGATAGCCTGTATTATAAAATTAAAGATAAAAAGTGTATTTTATTTTTAGGTTCGGGTGCCACAGTACAATCAGGTGGATGCTTTGGAGAAGACCTTTCACGTTATATTTATGGTCAAATAAATACTGAAATAAAATTTTCGAAAGATTTAGCTAAATATACACAACTTTTAGTAGGTAGTGGTTATAGAGAAGAAATTGAGAAAATAATTAGAAAAAGGTTTAGTAAGCAGAAACCAAGTGAAAGTTTTAGAAAAATTTCATCGTTACCATGGAAAGCAATTTACACAACTAATTATGATGATTTAATTGAGAAATCATATGAAAAACAAGATTACTATCAGTATGTTAACGAAGATATAGAAAATCCAGGTTATATGTACAACGATAATGATATACCGTTATATAAGCTTAACGGTGATATTAGAAAAGCATTTGATGAGAAACATCCATTAATTATAACGATGACAGATTTAAAGAAAAGCAAAATTGCCAATGAAAGGATTGTTTCCAGATTAACTGATGACTTAAATGATACTTTTGTTTTCATAGGATACAGTTTTCAGGATAAAATTATTACAGATATATTAGATTGCTTTATGGCTACGCCAAGATGGGAATCGATTAAAGAGAAGTACATTGTTTCACCAGAATTGTCTGAAGACGATGAGCTACAATTAAGTATATATAATATAAAGCACATTAAAGCATCATCAGATGACTTTTTTGATTATTTAGATAATAGATCACAATCTGATTATCAGATTAAATTGCAACGGATAAAAGCAATGGTTACAAAAAATTCTCCTTTATCAGGATTAAAACCAAGAACTATTAACAATATTTTAGAATGTTTTGAATATTATAACCCTGAAAGTTTGTACCCTTCTGATGGTAAATATTTTTATAGAGGTGGTAATGCAGACTGGGGAATAATAATTAAAGAGTATGATATAAGCAGGAAATTAAAAGTAGTTGATTTAAAAACCAAAACATGTACAGACTATACTTCGTACGATGTTCATAGGATATTTTCTGATATTCATAATACTGGAATAAAGAAGGTATTATTATGTGGCCCTGCAGTTTCAGGAAAAACTACGACATTATATAGAATTGCATATAATTTAATAAAAGAAAATATTTTGTGTTTAGTATTTAAACAACAAGCCAACTATAAGAGGGGAATATTAAAAGATGTAAATCAACAAATTCATAGTGGATTTGTAGTTTTTATTGACAATTTAACTATAAATATAGGTGAAATCCATAAAATGATAGAAGAAGCTACTGAAAATAATATTCCTATTACTTTTTGTATGGCAACTAGATTTTCTGAATGGCAAAATTCGGTGAATGAGTTTAATAAGGCAAAGTTAGAACCAGTTAATTACCAAGTGGAGATGGAAGACTTTATTGAAGAGATTGAGTGTGAGAAGTTATTATCCAAATTGAGTGAAATAAATTTGGTAACTATAAGTAATAAGGCTGAAAAAAGTGCAATGATAAAGAAATTTAGTACAAGTAAGAACCTAATTAAGATTTTATTAGAAATCATTGATAGAAGTAATATTTCAAAGTCTATTTGTTCAGAATATGAGGATCTGTCTCCAGAGGCAAAAATGGCATACGGACTTGTATCTCAGACATACCAATACGATTTAATGATAAAATGGGAAGTATTAAGGCGTGCAATAGAAAAAAAATTTATTTTTGAATGGGATGACTTTATTAAGAAAATATTTAAAGGCGATGCGAGAGGAAATTTATTTGAAGAATTTCTCCAAGGTAATCATTTTATTAGAGGTAGACACCGTTACATATCGAAATTTATTATTGATATCCATTATAAGGGGAGTTTTAAAAATGAAAAGGAAGATATTTTATCTCTAATAAGTGCTGTTACAGAAAATCCTTATGAGGAACGATTTATTGGTTCAGTATTAAATGCAATAATATCAGATGATGAAAGAAATTTAACAAATAATGATTGCTATGAAATTTTAGATGCTGCTATAGATAAATTCTACAATAGTAAGAATATAGCTTTCATCATTCACCTGAAGGGTGAGCTTTTTCTTAAAGAAAGATTATATAAGGATGCACTAAAGTGTTTTGATACAAATGTGCAAAATAAGGAAAACCTTCCACATTCACTTCATTCATTAGGTAAAACATATTTTTATTTGGCACAAGATAAAGAATTAAACAGTGGTGAATTTAGAAATAGTATTAACACTGCATTAGAAAAGCTATTTGAGGGATTGGAACTATTTCGGTATAATGAATTTTATTATTCAATGATAATATCTATATTCAAGTATCTAAAACAACATGACAAGTTTAGTGACTTGGATAGGAAACGAGAAATGAAATTTGAAGAAAGAGCGAAAATAGGTATTGGGATAGATAAATATAAAGAGTTATTAGATGCAAAGTAAATTGCAATTGTAAATTTCAAATTATGAAGATGTATGGCTGAGATGCATACATCTTTTTTCTACCCAAAATCCATTTAAGAAGGTGATTACTTTTGTCAGCAGTTTTCTATAAACAGTGGTTTAAGCCAGTAAATGAAACTCGCACACCAAATAAAAATGCTGAGCATATCCGGTATATTGGTACTCGTCCCGGAGCAATAAAAAATGAGGGAGAAAAGCATGGACTTTTCGGTAACTTGTATGATTCCGATACTCTCGAAGTCAAACATAAGATAAAGGATGTAATGAATATAGTCAAGAAAAAGTCCGAAGAAGGAAAAAACATTTTCAGATCAGTAATTTCATTTTCTCCTGAAAATGCAGCAATAAAGGTAGGAGAACCGATAACAAAAGAGGCATGGCAAGAGCTTATAAAACAACAAATCAGGATAATTGCAGAGGGAAACAACATAAAGATGTCAGATTTCAAATGGGTTGCTGCAGCTCATAACACACCCAGCCATCCCCATGTACATATTGTTTTCTGGGATGAACGTCAGGAGATACGAAAAAACTGGGTCAATCCCAAAGTACCGGACAAAATCAGAGGTAAACTGGTCAAGAACATATTTGAGGATGAGCTGAAAGAATATTATGAGAAAAGAGATGAGAAAAAGTATTTACTTAGGGATATTACAAATGAGATGACAGGTGAGTTTGAAGCCTATCTGGATAAAATGAGCAAGAGAGAATATTCAACACTTACAGATGCAGAATTCTTTTCTGATAAACCGGATAGTCAATTCTGCAAATACCTGGCTCAAAGGCTATTTGAAATAAGAAAAGAGATACCAAAAGGTTCATTAAAGTTTGAGTATCTCAAACCTGATGTAAAGGACAAGCTTATTTCTTTAGTCAGAGAGATGGTTGACATAGATGAAAACCTACAGGAAGCCATATCAGAGTATGTTGAATCAAAGCTGGACATTGCCGGAATGTATTCATTAAAGGAATTGGAACTGGATGCAAAAGCTGATGAATATGAAAAGGAGGCTGAGAAGATTATCGCAAACAAGCTTTTGGGGCTTACAAGGAAATTTATTAAAAAGGAGTGGGATATAAAAAATGAAGAGTTTGAAGCCGGTATTAGAGAACGGGCGACAGGACAGTTGTTAACAGAAATTTTTTCAACTCTGGCAAGGCTTACAAAGAATAATAGGAAGAATCGCATATCCCGTAAGCATGTTATGGGTGGCGACCTTTCCAAGCAGGCCAGAAAGGAAAAAGCAAAGGAAATGGAATCAACCGGTTGGGATATTGAAAAATAAATAGTGCAAGGAGGGACATATTCATGCACAACAGACATTTGAAAGTACAGTACGCCACTGTATTTTTTGTATTTATAGTACTTTCAGTATTCTGTGTATTTGCCTCAATGGCATTTCATAAAATACTAATAGAAGCTGACAGAGCACCAAGATTCTACCCTATAAAAAATGAATTGAAAGTATAAATGAGGTTTAATGTATTCTTTTAGGACTTTGCACAGTGGGAAAGCAAGTACGATGAAAAGGGTGCCAAAACAATAAAAGGAACTTGTCAGTAATTGCATTACCTACAGACACCCTCATCTTTGGTAAGTGTAAATTTTGCCAGGAAGGCCGTTACTTATAACCAACCGTTACATCCAAGTAAAACCCCGAAAAATGTATTTTCCCGATCTTTCAAAATTTAACTTCAACACTATGCTTGGTTTTGGCAATAAGAAACAATGAAAGATTACAGAGGGAGATATAAATATATTTACAAAAATGGAAATAAATGTTAGTATAAAAGAGACATGTCTTCTATTGCTCTATAGAGTCAAATAAAGTAATAATCTGATATGAATTATATTTCTAGTGTATATGGATTATTGGAGTAACACTACTTAACCAAAAAAATTTACGGAGGTCTAAAAATGAAAGGATTAAAAAAAGTTTTAATTGCAAGCTGAATAATTGCATCTCTATGTGTTCAGTCATTTTCCGTTTTTGCCCAGTCTGAAACAAATATAAGTTCTAACGAAAATTTTAAAACCATATTGAGTCAAGCAAAAAACGGAGGATATATCAATTTAGATTTCATAGATAAAGTTGATTCAAAGTCTCACAAAAAAACCCAGGTGTTTGAAAACGGGGAGTTATATACAAAGACGGAATTTACTAACAAGCAGGAAATGAAAGATTTAATGGAGTTATATAATGAAAAGGCGCCTGATGGTTATAAAATAGAAAAGGTAGAACTTGTTAGGGCAGATAATACTATAGCCCCCCAAAACACTACAAACACTGTTGGAACTAATGCTGTAGTTTGGGACTATTATATTAAGTCAACAACTGATTATGGCAGCGGGTGGTACAACAGTACAGATGACCTTTTGGACGATTCAACCTGGAATGGACCAGACACGGCGGTAGTACAAATATCAGAGAAAGTTTCAGCTACATATAGTGGTGAATTTGGTGTTTCTGTTTCAGATATTTCAGCCAAGGTTGGTTTTAGTGTTACGGGAGAAGTGACATTAACTAAGTCAAGTACCACACCTGTACCAGCCGGAAAGAAACTTAATGTAAAAACCTATGCAACATTCCATAAGGTATCCTACGATGTATGGGCAGACAATATTTTAGCAGATGATACCTATTATGCTACAGGTTACGCGTATGACCCCAATGGAGTATATTTTGCGAAATTCTGGTATACTCTTTAATACTAAATACTTTTACAATAAATAATAAAATTTATTATCAATGGCTGTCTTGTTTATTAATGAGACAGCCATTCTATATATATTAGAATTTAAGCATTTAACAATAATAAAGGAGTGACAAACTACTACCATGAACTGGGGAACTATACAGTTTGCATTTATTTTTAAATCAATGTGATAGCTTTAATAGTCATGTATGTTAACAAATTTACCAAATTATTATATGATAAAATCAAATATTTTTAAATAATCTATTTTAACCAATAAAAACCTTATCTTCATACGTCTATATATTTGAAAGGAGAATTTGATGTGGATTATGATAAACAACTAATAGAGATATCACTAGGCAATATTCAAGAATTCGAAAGTTTGTATAATAAATATAAGAAGGACGTATTTGCAATTGCGTATTCCATATTAAGGGATACTGAACTGTCTAAGGACATATTACAGGAGGTATTTATTAAGCTTTTTTTACATTTAAAAAGAAACAGCATAAAAAATGTAAAAGCATGGCTTATAAGTGTATCAAGAAATGCGGCATTAGACATTTATAGGAAAAGACTTAATGAAGTAACTAACTTTGATAATAAAGTATTTGATAATATAGAATTTTTATCCGAAGATCCACTCGAAAGGGTCACAATGTTAAAATACTTAGAGGTCTTAGATTATAGTGAAAGACAGATTGTAGTACTCAAGGCCATTTCGGGGTTAAAGCATAGAGAAATATCAAAAATAGTTGAAATGCCATTAGGGACAGTATTGTGGAAATATAGATCGGCATTAGAAAAGCTTAGAAAGAATATAGATTTAAGCCAAGAATAAAAATTTTTAAAATTAATACTATAGAAATTTAAGCAACAGTGATTTAAGGAGGAGTTTATTATGAAAAGAAAGGAAATACTTAATCATTTGGCGTCAGGAATTCAAAAGCAGATCCCGGAAGTATTTGACGAGATCAAGAACGAGATACGGGATTTGGAAGATAACAGTTACCGGGAGGATAGTTTAAGAAGCAATATTTGTAATTCTGATAAAAAGAGGAATCGTCTCAAGAAATTATCTATTGCAACAGCTGCATGTTTAACACTACTATTAACATTTACGTTTACTCCTGCGCGGGCATATATTGAAAATAGTATAAGCAAAATATTTGGTAATGCATACCATGACAAAGGAGTCAGTGGTGCTATAGATAAAGGGATTGGGCAAGTCATAAATCAGAGCCATACTGATAATGGAGTCACGGTAAATATTAATGGAATAATTAATGATGCAAATCGTTCCGTACTACTTTTATCACTCAATAGTCAAAAAACGAATCTTAAGGACGCTACTATTGATAGTATTCAAATTATGGACAGAAAAGGTAAGAGTATTTCAACAGGTGGTATAATGAGATATTCCTACGATAATAAAAAAAATGAAAGAAAGATTGTTTATTCTATAGAACCCCTAAGTAGCTACTTAGATAAGAACATTATATTAAAAATTAATAAGATAAACACCAATAATAATAAGGAAAGCTTATCGGAATTTAATACTGGGATACAGTTAAACGATAAGAGTGTTAATAATTTAGAAAAAGACTTTGATAAGATAATACCATATATTGAATCTTTCGTAATTAGAAGGTACCAAGTAACGGAAGGAGAAGCATCTATAGAAATTGAATACAAAATAAAGGAAGAATATAAAGATAGTATGGTATTTTTCAAACTTGTTTACGAGAAAGGTCAGGAGTTGGAAACAATAAATGAACAAATAATACCTTTCACAATTAATTCCAATAATGATCAATCATCTAAAAAAGTAAGTGCTGGGTATCAATCATATAAACTTATTGGAAGGTATCATGTTGAGAATAATACTCTTGCCACAGAAGGAATAAATGTTATTGCAAATTGTGTTAATACTAATAACACAAGTATAAATGGCAATTGGAGTTTTGATTTTAATTTGGAGAAGGCGAATTTAGATGGGAATTATACTAAAAAATTAGAGATAAATAAAAACTTCAGTTACAATGGTAAAACTTATAAAATAGAACGTGTAGTCTTTTCTGCAAGTGAAACGAGAGTATATATTAAATCAGATAATGGCTCTCCTGCAGTTGATATTATGAAGATATCTCTAAAAACTGACGACGCGATTATATCATGCAATCATTATTTTAAAGGTGAAGATGGCATACAAGTATATTGTTTTGAACCAAGTGTTGGCTATGAGAACACATTTCAAATAGCTGAGGATGTAAAAGTTCTTTTATGTGAATAGTTGGAGCTTATCAATATATGAGTAAATAAGGGAGGTTGGATTTATAGTCCACCTCCCGATTTTTATGTATTTTTTTCAAATAAAGATAAAACGACTTTTGTCAATAAATTCTTTTCATTGGTGGATTTCCGCAAGTTTATTCTTTTTTGATAAACCGGATAGTCAATTCTGCAAATACCTGGCTCAAAGGCTATTTGAAATAAGAAAAGAGATACCAAAAGGTTCATTAAAGTTTGAGTATCTCAAGCCTGATGTAAAGGACAAGCTTATTTCTTTAGTTAGAGAGCTGGTTGACATAGATGAAAACCTACAGGAAGCCATATCAGAGTATGTTGAATCAAAGCTGGACATTGCCGGAATGTATTCATTAAAGGAATTGGAACTGGATGCAAAAGCTGATGAATATGAAAAGGAGGCTGAGAAGATTATCGCAAACAAGCTTTTGGGGCTTACAAGGAAATTTATTAAAAAGGAGTGGGATATAAAAAATGAAGAGTTTGAAGCCGGTATTAGAGAACGGGCGACAGGACAGTTGTTAACAGAAATTTTTTCAACTCTGGCAAGGCTTACAAAGAATAATAGGAAGAATCGCATATCCCGTAAGCATGTTATGGGTGGCGACCTTTCCAAGCAGGCCAGAAAGGAAAAAGCAAAGGAAATGGAATCAACCGGTTGGGATATTGAAAAATAAATAGTGCAAGGAGGGACATATTCATGCACAACAGACATTTGAAAGTACAGTACGCCACTGTATTTTTTGTATTTATAATACTGTCAGTATTCTGTGTATTTGCCTCAATGGCGTTTCATATGATATTAATAGGAGCTGACAGCGCACCAACATATTACCCTATAAAAGAATGTATCGAAAGCATAAAAACAGTCAAAAAACACCGACTGCTTTTTTTATGCTTTGAGGGACTATCCTTCTGTCTAGCAGCAGCACTTATGGTAAGTTACAGCAGAAACTATATTAGCAAGCTACAGTGTATAACACCCAAGATATATACACCGGTAGCCGCAGGGCAGAACCAGTTCGGATCAGCCAGATGGATGACTGAAAAGGAAAAAACAAAAGCCTTTGATACAGCAGTTTTAAATCATAAAGATGAATTCTATATAGCTTTGTTAGAAGCTGGGAAAAAGGATAGGGCCATAATAAAAAAGCATGTTATTGACAAGGAAGATAAGCAGGAGCAAAAGAAGTTACATTTTCAATATATTAAATGGTTTGTGGAAAAGGTACTGCCAGAAGAAAAAAGGCATATACTCCGAGAAAAACTCAGACTATATTATGATGAAATCCTTAGAAAGTACTTTCCGAGTATATGGGAAAGTATGCAGCATACAAAGAAGGTTAAGCCTACACTAAAAGAAAGATTCAGGAGATATGTAGATGACAACCTGAAAAAATACTTCCCAAGTATATGGCAAATAAAAGAGCAGCGGAACATTGACAAGCTTGCCGATTTATTTGAATGTGAATTTGATGTTTCAAAAAAAGATTCAAAGGCTGATATAGAACCAAAAAGTATTGAAACCATTGCCCAGACCGATACTCAATGCTTCAGTTCTGGTGGAATGGTTATTGGAATGAAAAAGCTTCGTGGAGGAAAGGAACTCTTTTATTACATTGGCGATGATACACATTTACTAGGTATAGGAGCAACCCGTTCAGGTAAAAGTCGAACACTGGTAATACAAAGTATATGTTTTTTAGCTCTAGCGGGAGAAAGTATGATTGTATCGGATTTAAAGGGAGAATTGAACCAGTATACAGGAACCTTCTTAAAAAGACTTGGGTACAACGTTATAATCCTGGACTTCAAGAATCCCTTAAAAAGCGATAGGTACAATCTTCTACAGCCAATAATAGATGCAATAGATGAAGATAACATACCCAAGGCAACAGAATGTGTATGGGATTTAGTCGGTATCCTGGTTGGAGATGCGAAAGGCGAAAAAATATGGAACAACGGTGAAGCCTCAACAATAGCCTGTGCCATAATGTCGGTTGTATATGACAACAGAGAAGGGGAACGTAGAAAGTACCAGACATTGACCAATGTATATTACTTCATAGCTGAAATGTGCAAGCCAATTGGAAAGAATATTCCCATAGTGGAATACGTCAAAGAATTGCCGGACAATCATCCTGCCAAGCCGTTGGTAGCCATATCTGAAATAGCTCCTGAGAGAACAAGAGGAAGTTTTTATACTGCAGCACTTACTACACTGAAGCTCTTTACATCAAGTTACATAAATGCAATGACCATGGCAAGTGACTACAACCCAAAAGACCTCGGCAGAAAAAAGACAGCACTGTTTATGGTACTTCCAGATGAGCGAACAACATATTACAGCATTGCATCATTACTTGTTCTTCAGCATTACATACAGTTGGTAAATGAAAGTGATGGCAGGGGAGGACGTCTTAAAAAAAGAGTAAACTTTATACTTGATGAATTTGGAAACTTTGCTGCTATACCTTCCTTTGACACACTACTTACAGTTGGCGGAGGCAGAGGAATGAGATTCAACTTATTCCTTCAGGACTTTGCTCAGTTGGAAAGCAAGTACGATGAAAAGGTTGCTAAAACAATAAAAGGAAATTGTCAGGTATGGGATTACTTGCAGACAAACTCTCCCGAAACTCTGAAAGAAATATCAGAAAAGCTTGGAAACTACACTGTATCAACCTATTCACTATCCAGTCAAAGCAGTAAATACCAAACACCTTCATCATCCGCAAGTGTAAACCTGACAGGCAGAGCATTACTAATGACAAACGAAATAGCTCAAATTGACAGACCATATAGCCTAGTTACATCCAAGGAAAACCCGGCAATAATGTATTCCCCGGATTTGTCAAAATGGAACTTCAACACAATGCTTGGCCTTGGTAATAAGAAACACAATGAAAAGGTAAGAGATTACAGAGAAAAACAAAGAATTGAGAGAATGACCAAACAGGAAGCAGAAAAAATAGAGCTTTGGAGCGAGTGTTGGAAGTATTGGCAGAAACAATGCGAGGGGATGCAGCAACCACAGCAACAGCCAAATCTTTTAAGGAGAACAATTTCAAGGAGGGAGGATGATTTTTATTAGTAAAAATTAAATGCGATGATAAAGTAAAACCTAGAAAGTTGACAAGTCATAACGAAAAATATATAATATGTAAATAAAAGGTAATATATACAAATTATGGTAAGAAAGGGAGTGCGAATACGGAGGTGCAACATCCTTCACAGCTTTGTATATAATATCCTTACTAAAAAATAATTTAATAAGGAGTTGTATGTATTTATGAAAAAAGGATTAGTTTTTCTTATTTTAATTGTAACTATTTTAGCTACGTTTAGTACTTCGGTTTTTGCGTATACTCCAGCAATAAGAACAAGTGATGGACAAACTTTAGAAGCAGAGCCAAATGATTATGATGAAGATGCAACAATACTTTGGAGAACATCTACTGGTCCTTATCTATGTCTTGGTACAATAAGATATATTGAAGATACTGATAATTATGTATTTCAAAGTCCTACAACGCAAACAAGAACTTTAAAACTTCAAAATAATTCATCCTTAAGAGTCACTGATGCATATACTTACTTATCAATCTATGATATAACTGCTAATAATGTTGTATCTGAACAACATGTTGAATATACTGGTGGGGGTGAAGCAGCACTAGTTCCATTCCAAGCTATTGCGGGCCACGATTATATAATAACTGTTGCACTTGAAGGACCTGTTAATGCTATACAAGCTAGGTTAGATTATCTTGCAACGATAAATGGTGGTAAAGGCTATACATATGTTGTTTTCGTAAATTAATTTAACATATGAGGACAATTATAATAAAGGTACCCACTTACTATTGTTAATTAAAAAATTAAGAAAAGAGAATTACTTTAAATAAAGCACTACAAATAGGGGTATGGGCAGATTTTTGCAAAAATCGTACGCTAAGCTTCCATACCCCTTAAATTCTGATCAAATTTGTACGCTAAGGAATATTCAAATTGCTTGGTTCATTTAGTGACCGTAAGTTGGTCAATGATGTAATGTTTTTCATGTTAAAGGTGTATTCGCCCAAGAAATTTATATGCTCCCAGTCCAAAGGAGATATATAATTAAGCAGCTCTTCCTTCAGGGCATTTTTCTCCTTCAGATATTCTATAGCTTTTTCAAGATACACTGTATTCCATACGCTTATAGCATTGATGATTATGTTCAGGGCACTTGCCCTTTGCAGTTGGTCTTTCAGTGCCTTTTCATGCAGTTCACCACGTTTGCCAAAGAATATAGCTCTAGCCAATGCATTTGTGGCTTCACCTTTGTTAAGTCCTTTCTGAATTCTTCGGCGTAAAGCTTCGTTGGATATGTAATCGAGGATGAATATTGTCTTTTCTATTTTGCCCATTTCTTTCAGGGCAGCAGCCAGTTTATTTTGTCTTGCATATGAACCAATCTTACTCATTATGAGAGAACCTGACACTTTACCTTCCCGGATGGAATGGGCAAGTCTCAGTACATCATCAAAGTTTTCCTGAATAAGTTTTTTATTTATCTTGGATTTCAAAAGCTTTTCTATTTTAGGAAATTCCGAAGGCTGATTAAACGTAAATAAATCCAAATCTGATAAATCCCTGAGCCTTGGGGCAAACCTGAATCCAAGCAAATGACATAATCCAAATATCTGGTCGCTATACCCGGCAGTATCGGTGTAATGCTCCTGTATTTCCAGATCTGTTTCATGGTGCAGTAGCCCATCTACGAAATGAATGGCATCCCTTGTGTTTGTATTAACAACCTGAGCATAAAAAGATGAAAACTGGTCACTAACCCATCTGTAAATAGTTGCTCCTTTGCCTGAGCCATAGTGCGGATTATGAACAGAATTCAAGGCATTTACACCGATAGGTACACGCATACCGTCACTTGATGAAGTTTTTCCTTCTCCCCAATAGGTCGGCAATAACAATGAGTGATGGAAGTTTATAAGGGTGGCCTGAGCCTTATTAAAGGCATCATCATACATTCGCCATTCAACAGTATTGGCCATTTGATAATATGTGATACCAGGTGTGGCTTCTGCCATTTTTACAAGACCGACATTTGTGCCCATTGCCATAAGTGTAGCCATGACAATAGGTTTTTCTTCTTCCTTGGGTTTTTTGCCAGTGGACGTATGTACAAACTGTTCATCAAAATTAGTCCAGTTCGCTACTTCAAGCAATAAATCCGTAAGCTTTATTTTTGGTAGCATACTGTAAAGGAGCTGACTGAAAGCTTTTGCTTCATCAGGAGTATCCTTTTCAAGCCTTTTTACATGAATCTCACCATTTTCAATAGTTATACCATCCAAGCCTTCAATGCTTTTGGATACATATTGCAGCCTTTCATTCAGTGATTGCATTCTTTCCTGAATGTATTCATCAAATGAAGTACTAACATCTAACCTTGTCCCTGCATCACGAGCCGACTCCCATTCGTTTCTTGAAAACAGGTAATCTTCGAAGTGCTTATACTGACGGCTGCCAACAACAGATATGTCACCGGAACGTATGCAGTTCCTCAATTCTGTAAGTGCAGCCAATTCATAATACTGTCTGTTAATTGAACCGTCCGGCTGAAATACATGTTTTGTCCATCTGTTTGGAATAAAGGATATTGGTGCATCCGATGGAATAGTTCTCTTTTTTGCTTTGTTCATATCTTTTATGATATTTAATCCATCAACCAGTGGTTTGGTTGATTTACTGGACTTAAATTCTAAGCTACTCAAAAGTGTTGGGGTATATTTTCTGAGATAATTAAATCTGGTAGTCAATAAATCAAGATAGTCATAATCCATAGGCCGAGCCAGCTTATCGGCTTCCTCAGCAGATGAAATGAGCTTGTCCCACGGCATGACAGCAACCTCAATAGTCTGAAATAGGTCTAGACCTTCATTCCTTGCTTTTACAAGTGCTTTAACTAAGCTTGCATAATACACCACTTTTTCATTTAAGGCCTTGCCATTCTGAACCTGCATTTCCTGCTGAATTTTTCTGCCATTGGATAGCAAACTGTTCATTTGCCTATCATGTATCTCTATTGCTTGGTCTACTAAATCTTGACTTAAATCAAGTAAGAATATGGCAAGTATAGCATACCTTTTTGATGCATCAAACTTTTTAAAAGCGTATGGTTCATATCTTGCCCCAAGCCTTGATAATTGTCTGAGCCTGTTTTGATGTATACCTGATGTATGGATAGAAAGATTCAGACAACGGACATATTCGAGCCTTTCTATTACTTTGATAAAGGTTTCAGGGGAGTGGTTGCCGGGTATTTCCTTGAGCCATGCCAAACGAGTAATACCATTTTCAACCTTTGTATTAAGCATTCCATCTAATCGTCTTTTTTGTTCATCATCAAGACAGTCATTTACAATTTTATATATCTTAGCTTCTGCTTTATTTCTTACATCCCAAACGATTCTTTCAACAGTAGTTATTGCCGGAATTATGATCTTCTTATTTCTCAGTTCATCAAGTGCCGTTCTAATGAGATACATTGAATTGCCATTTTCCATGGCATAGGGGATAAGGCTCTAAGCTATACCACGATAATCTATTACAGAAAAGCTTTTATAGCCATATTCCTGACGGATTTCTTCAAGATGCTCACGTTTGGTTGGATCTCTTTGAGCATATAAAAAGAAATCATCAGGACTTGCATCAATCTGTCTAGCAATATATTCAAGAACATTGTATGGGATACTGTCAATTTCGGTTAAAGGCCATCCCGGATAGCGAAGTACACTTAACTGTACTGCAAAGCCAAGCCTATTGTGGCTTCTCCTGTGACGGTTTATGATTCCAATGTCATGCTGAGAAAACGAATAGTATGCTGCCATTTCTCTTGCATTCAGATCAGCCGGTATTTGTTTTAGTTCCTGACGTTGTTCCTCTGTTAATAATTCTCTACTTTTTAAGTACCCCATAAATTATTCCCCTATAATTTCTATAGTTTCTCCATTTTCTCCTGAAGCTTCTTTTTATCAGGATTCGTATACAGTAAAGTAGTATGAATGTTAGAGTGCCCGGCCTGATTTGCAACTTCATGTGGAAGCATACCTTTTTCTAAAGCATTGGTACAGAAGAAATGTCTTAACTGGTGCGGAGTGATTATATCACTATACTTTTGAAATATCCTATTGACCGTTGTTCTGTCCAATTTTTTGTTTTTCTTGCTGACAAAAAGGTAATCGGAGTTCTGTGATGATTTAATATTATCCCTGTCTTTCAAATACCCTCTAATTGCATTTATAACCTTGGTATTAAGTATTACAGTCCTTTGCTTATCACCTTTGCCATTTCTGATAACACACTCTTTTCCGGATAAATCAAAATCATCCATCCTGATATTAAGAGCTTCCGAAATTCTCATGCCGGTATAAGCTATAAGAACCATCAATGCATAATTACGGGTGTTCCTGCTTTCAAGTACAGTCTGTAAAAAATGTTTTACTTCCAATTCAGTTACCTTAGTCGGTGAAGCATATTGAAGCTGCACTTTTATTTTATCACTGTTATCAATAGCAATATCATCCTGATAGTTATTGGCAATAAGAAATAGGTTATATTTCAACAGACTGCTTAGTTTATGATTAATGGTTTTGGCATCATTTCTACGGATATTTTGAAGATAGCTTTTATACTCCATTACATTCTGATGGAGCAGTATTGTAAACTCCTTTGAGAAGGATTCCTCAAACCATTTGAAATAGTCTCTTATATCTGATATGTAGCCTTTTATTGTATTGATACTTTTCCCTTCATTGGTAAGGTATTGCATAAATTCATCCAAAATTTTCACCTGTCTCTTATTCTTAAAATATTTATTGGTGAAGAATTCACCGATTTTTATAAACAGGCAGTGGGAGCATCCGTGTCACCAAGGGCAACGTAAATAGCGCAAAAGGCTATTGTCATTAACTGTGAATAATAAGCTACTTTTCACTACATGACACAAATGCTCCCATTACCCCTATTTATTTTCATTTACTAATTTACTTATAACTTCTGTGGACAGTCTTGTCAGATATGAAACATGAGTCTCATTTTCAGATAAAAAATCGAATAATATTTTTATTTTAGTATTTAAATCAAAATCTAATATAAGAGGATACCATTCATACCTATAATTTGGGTTCATTTTCTTTACCTTATAAAGCCATGTTTTTAAAGTAGGTTCTGGAACATGAAATAATTTACTTACAGTATCAGTATTTCCACACAGCATACATATAAGTGTTAAATTTTCTTTTGCCTTTTTTGTATATTTGTTATGAGAAGTCCCAAATGCGAAGAATTTCTCAGATACACTATTTGGTTCCCAAGGCATCCGCTCTTCTTGAAATTTCTTTTCAAGTGATTGGTAAATTTCAGTATAATCAGTTTTGTCATTTAACATCTCCATGACATTAATCCTCCCTGGTAATTCTATTCACATAATAATGAGTTAAGTTGTGTTGCATCAGTATTTTTGTTAATTGCATAAATTGTGTTGCATAATATAAGGATATACTACCATTTTTTGATTAACTATGCAATACAATTTATATTGTGTTGTATTAGATGTCTTTATAGAATTGGAGGTACAAATCCTCATGTACAGAGCACACGCCTGAAATTTCTAAAAAAAAGACTCATACATGTTTATTAAAAAGTTTACTTTTTCGAAATAGAAATGTTGTAATAAGAAAATAAATAAAAGTTATAGACATGACTATAACAGAAACTAATATTTTTATCGTAATAGAGTAAAAATCCAGGAAATTGAGCGATAGTATGAATCCACCGACAAGTACAAATGCAATAGATATTACTTTTATTTTTTGATTGGACACAAATATATAAATAATATGTGTAAGCAACCATAACGAAATGAAATACGAAGGTAAAAAAAGTGCTATGGCAGTAAAATCAGTAAATAAAGGATTTGCCATATCATCAGTATGGTAGTATGGTTTAAACTCTATCATTCCTGTAATTGATAGAGCCAATGTAATTATTGTCCAAATCAAATAAATCATATATCTTCCTCGCTTATTCACGTAGTATAAAAAGTAACATGGTTTTGAACCATGTTACTTTTTATACTTAACTTAATAATTTTAATAATAAGCTTGCAAATTCCACAAATTTCTTTTCTGTGTATCTCCAACTGAACTTTCACTTTTTATAATAGCACCATCTGCAATTGCTTTGTCAAAAGCACCCTTATAGTTACTAGCACTAAAATTAAAAGTGTAATATCTGCCTTCAAAGTTGTTAGTTAAATCCATGATATTACTTGCATCCATGAAACCACTAAAGAAACTGTAACCTGCTTTACAATATCTAACTATTGTCTCTTTCATAATAGGAATGTAATTAACAGTATCTGAAAAAGCCCATACTGAAGAATTTTCACTAGAATACCCGTCACTTATATAGCTTTGATATTGAGAATCATAATAGTTTGTCATCGGTTCTAGTAAAAGTAATCCCCATTCATGATTAACAGTTCCTATGTAGGTAGGGTTCATTCCGAGAGAACTATTAAAAGTAGATATAAAATTCCATGTAAAATGTCTATATGCATCTTGAAGCATAACATCATTTGGATATTGAGATGCTGCAATACTTCTAGCACTATTGGCAGTTGTTATACCCAAAGCATATATTTGAGATGCAGTCATCCCTTCATCATCATCTAAAATCCCCTCAATAAAGTTTCCTTCTCTTAATTTCGCTTTATTTGAATCATATGAAGATGAGGCAGCTGCTGTGTTAAATGATGGCTGAGGATCGGAAATATTTTTATTACTTGTATTAAAAATAGATTCAATCCTTGATGCTTTCTCTAAAGCCGCCTTTCTCTCAGATTCAGTTGATTTGTGGCTTTTTCGATAGTTTTCTTGAATATCACTGATTTTTTTGTTTATTTCATCTTTGCTTAAAGGCTTTTCATATGAAAAGTTTTGTGAACTAATGGAAATTTGATTTTGATGCATTTTAATAATATCCGATTCTCTGTCAGCAGCAAATGTTACTGTTGATAAAAAACTAAATATGAGAGTTACCGTAAGTAATGCAGATATCTTTTTTTTCATATAAAAATTTTCTCCTTGCTTGATTGTAAATTAAATTTCTCAACTAGTTAAGTTATTAACATGATACCATAATTGTAAATAACTGTAAATAAAATTGACTATATTTATTCAATTATGTTGTATTACCTTTATAGTGATAGTAGATTTTATAGTAAAGTGGTTTTGATCATACTATATTTTTAAAATGGAAGCTTACTTGCCAGTGATAACAAGATGCTACACAAGAAACTCACTTCTTAACTTACAAAAATAAAATGATTTTCTATATAGATACCCTTAGCGTACGATTTTTGCAAAAATCTGCCTATACCCCATTAATTGTATCGGTGTCTCAGGCGTCCGTCAACAGCAAAGGAAATAAATAGTTAAATGTGAGATGGGTTTGCTTGGACATTTGACTATAGATGAGGAGTGGAATATGTACGCCAATTGTACAGCAGTGAAATAAATTTTGTGTTCTATGTATAAAGAGAACTGCATTCGGCGGTTCACATGGATAATGGCAATATGCCAGGCACAAATAGCTGCTGATAATACCGGAGCGGAGCCAAGAGGTTAAACCCTGCGAGGAAATTATAATTAAAGTTTGAATTGGCGAAAAAGATAATTTAATTTATGTGTTTTCACAATAGACCATGCACTGGAATGCAGTTTCCATATGCCAGTGCGTGGATGTGCTGTGAAAATGAATTAACCATTTATTTACTTTTGAATAGAATGTATTGGGGGTTGATAGTATGACAATTAAAAATAACAGGATTGAACTTACTTCAGAAGAAAGTAACATATTTACCCGCCAGTTTAAAATAGGAATAATCAAGCAGCTGTATAAAGAGAAGCTGCTGACTGGTGAGCAATATGATCAGGTGATTAAAGCAATTAATAGCTAGTGATTCCTACAAACGGCCTGCTTGTAATTAAAAGTAGGCTCTTATTTTATATAATCAGAGGTAAATGTATGAAAGTAAAAGTTGGTGCTTACTGCAGAGTTTCAACGGAAAAGGATGATCAGGTAAATTCACTTCAGAGCCAAAAAAAATATTTTGAAGAATATATAAGGAATAGACCTGACTGGGAATTTGTTGACATTTATGCTGATGAGGGAATTAGTGGGACCCAGGCCGAGAACAGAATGGAATTTCAGAGGATGATCTCTGATGCTAAATACAAAAGGTTGGATTTGATATTAACAAAAGAGATTTCAAGATTTGCAAGGAATACAAAGATTAGTATTGATTATACACGTATGCTTAAAGAGCTTGGAGTAGGTGTCATCTTTATTAATGATAATATTAATACTCTTGACGGAGATGGTGAATTAAGGCTTACTATCATGTCAGCTATTGCCCAGGATGAAAGTAGAAAAACATCCGAAAGGGTAAAGTGGGGACAAAAAAGAAGGATGGAGCAGGGTGTTGTTTTTGGAAGAGAGCTATTTGGATACAACTTATATAAAGGCGTTTTAACTGTTAATGAGGAAGAAGCTGAAATAGTAAGATTAATTTTTCACAAGTATACCATCGAAGGAAAAGGTACTCATGTAATTGCTAGAGAGCTATATGAAGACAATATACAATCAAAAAGATATAAAAACAGGTGGTCAAATACCGTAATTTTGAGACTTCTGAAAAATGAAAAATATGTTGGAGATCTGGCCCAAAAAAAGACCATAACTCCAAATTACTTAAATCATAAAAAGAAATACAACAGGGGAGAAGAAGAGATTATTTATATAAAAAACCATCATACACCTATCATATCAAGGGAATTATGGGATGCAACACAAGAACAGATTAGTCAACGATCAGCATCAAAGGAGCAAAAAAGCAAATACAGCAATAAATATTGGTGCTCGGGAAAGCTAATTTGTGGCGAATGTGGAAGTAAATTTGTGGGGAGAAGCAAAAAACTAAAAAACGGGGAAGTTTACAAGGCTTGGAGATGTAATCAGGCTAAAAGTTATGGCAGTCTCAAGATTGATGTAAATGGAAATCAGGTTGGTTGCAACAATAAGAGCATTAATCACATAGTGCTGAGTAAAATAGTAAAAACAGTTTTGTACTCAATAAATTCAAATAAAGAAAAAATAATATCCGAGTTGGTATCGGAAATTAAGAAATTGAACAAGTTGACTGATATAAAGAGTACGGATTCATTTACAAGAAAAATAGAAGACCTGAACCGTAAAAAGCAGGAAGTAATTAACCTAATGATTGAAGGAAGCATATCTAAGGATGATATGGTTTTAATGAATAAAAGGTATGACTTTGAGATAAATAAAGCTAAAACGGAGATTAAAAATATTGAAGAAATCAATCTTATAAATAGCAGGAATGCAGATAAGCTACAGCTATATATAGACAGGATAAATTCTCTGGTTAACCGGATTGAAGAAAAAGATTCAGAGGAAGTATTTAAGCTGACAGTAAAAAAGGTTATCTTATATAAAAATAACATTATGGAATTATACTTAACATGTATGCCTGAGCCAATAAAACTAAAGTATAAAAGCAAAGGTAAAAATGGTAACTATAGTGTTGAATACAGCTTTATAGACAATTGATTTAAGATGTACCCTACTGATACAGATACACCTATATCTGTGAGGGTACCCTTTGCTTGCTCATAGGGCATTGTATATCTCTGATTCAGGTAACGTAGAGATGCAGCAAGTTCTCCATCAGGCCCGCCGGATTTCAAGTTTTTACAAATTCGCCCTTTAAACACAATCATGCAAAAATGAAGAAATTTTAACAATATATTACTTTAATTTATGATATAATTTAAGTTAATATAGTAAAAATATGTTAAAAAACAGATTTAAATTATCATTTGAACATTAGGGCGAAAATTAAAAAAGAAAGGAGGATATAGAAATTATAATTTGCCCGAGTGGAATCGAATGAGTAAAAAAAATATAAAAGGAGACTTAAGTTAAATGGCGAAAGTAACAAAAATGAGAAAGGTTGGAGCATTGGTTGTTGGATCTGCATTGCTTTTTACAACTATGATTCCTGCAAGCATCTCTTCAGTAGCTGCAAGCGAAGCAATAAATGTAAGTATAGACACAAATGCTGAGAGAGCTGCAATAAGCCCTTATATTTATGGAGGTAACTGGGAATTCAATAATGCAAAGTTGACTTCAAAAAGATTAGGTGGTAACAGAACAACAGGTTACAACTGGGAAAACAATTACTCCAACGCAGGTAGTGACTGGCAGCATTCTAGCGACACTTATTTGCTGACAAGCAACAATATCCCTGAAGAAAAATGGGATGAACCGGGCGTAGTTATAACAGATTTCCAAGACAAAAATATTGCAGCAGGCGAAGAGTATTCATTAGTAACTTTGCAGGCAGCTGGATATGTATCTGCAGATGCGAATGGAACTGTAACAGAAGAAGAAGTAGCACCGTCAGAAAGATGGAAAGAGGTAAAATTCAAAAAAGATGGACCTTTATCTCTTACTCCGGATACAACTGACAACTACGTATACATGGATGAGTTGGTAAACTTCCTTGTTAATAAATATGGAACTGCCTCTACACCAACAGGTATAAAAGGATATGCTATTGACAATGAGCCGGCTCTATGGCCAAGTACACACCCAAGAATTCATCCTGAACAGCCAACCTGTGCAGAGATTGTAGACAAGAATATAAACCTTGCAAAAGCAGTAAAGGGCGTGGACCCAAGTGCAGAAACATTTGGTCTTGTAGCATATGGATTTGCTGAATATAACGAATTTCAGTCTGCACCAGATTGGGCAGGTTTAAAGGGCGATTACACATGGTTCCTTGATTATTATCTGGACAGCATGAAAAAGGCTTCAACTGAAGCAGGAACACGTTTGATAGATGTTCTTGATTTGCACTGGTATCCTGAAGCAAAGGGTGGAGGACAAAGAATATGCTTTGGAGAAGACCCAACAAATATATTATGTAACAAAGCACGTCTACAGGCAGCTAGAACATTATGGGATCCTACATATACAGAAGACAGCTGGATAGCACAGTGGTGCAGCTTTGGACTTCCTTTGATTCCAAAGGTACAGGAATCCATAGATAAATACAACTCTGGAACAAAGCTTGCTTTCACAGAATATTCATATGGTGCTGATAACCACATAACTGGTGGTATAGCTGAAGCCGACGTATTGGGTGTATTCGGTAAATACGGTGTTTATCTTGCAACTGTTTGGGGTGGCGGAAGCTACACAGCAGCAGGTATAAACATGTATACAAACTACGACGGTAACGGTTCAAAATATGGAGACATAAAGGTAAAAGCAGAAACTTCTGATATAGAAAATACTTCTGTATATGCTTCAGTTGATTCAAAAGACGATTCAAAATTACATGTTATACTAATTAACAAAAATTATGATAGTCCAATGACAGTAAACTTTGATATAAACAGCGACAAGCAGTATACATCAGGAAGAGTATGGTCATTTGACAGAAGTAGTGCAAATATAACAGAAAAAGCTCCTATAGATGCTATAAACGCTAACAAATTAACTTACACAATACCTGCATTAACCGTATGCCACATAGTGCTTGATTCAAATACTCCTTCTTTACTGTACGGTGATGCAAATGACGATGGAACTGTTGATGCTATAGACTATGCATTATTTAAGAAATTTTTATTGAACGCTGAATCAAATTATGATAAAAAATATGATTTAAATCTTGATAACTCTGTTGACGCAGTAGATTTCGGAATATTAAGACAATACTTGCTTGGAAAAATATCTAGCTTACCACTCAAAAATATAACAGAAAACAAACCACCGGTGGCTGCCTTTACAGTATCACCAAAAGCAGCATTTACTGGAGATAACATAAATTTTGATGCAACTGCTTCATCTGACCCTGACGGAAATGTTCATATTTATTCTTGGGATTTCGGTGACGGAACAGAAGGTACTGGCGCTAAAATTATCCACAAGTACAAAGCTCCAGGAACATATACAATAAAATTGACAGTTTTTGATGAACAAGGCTTGTCAAATTCAGTAACGGATACAGTTGCTATAGAATCAGCTACAGGTGATAATGCTGATATTAATTTTGAAGATGGAGAATTAAACGGATTTACAACAAATGAACCTACAACAACAAAATTATCAGTTACCTCTGAAAAGGCTTTCCAAGGAAATAAGTCACTTAAATGGGAAGCTGTAGGTTCAAAAGACGGTAAAGTAGACGCTGAAATAAACAGCAGCGTACATGTTCTAAAACCAGGAGAATCAATGACATTCAGAATTTGGATTCCTGAAGGAGCTCCAATAAAATCAATTCAGCCATACTATATGCCACATAATCCTGATTGGACAGCAGTAGAATGGAATTCTTCATGGAAGAGCTACGACATGATAAAGAAGGGTGACTGGAATGAATTTACAGTAACACTTCCTCTTACTACAGATACTACCTTAACCCAGGCCCAGTTTGGTATACAGGTTGAAACATCTGGAGAAGGCAACTTTACAATGTATGTAGATTCAATAGATTGGTAATATAGTAATAAATTAACAAATGCTCCAAAGGGTTATTACCCTTGGGAGCATTTGTTTTACTAAGAAGCAAATCACCAAAAGTATTTCTCCCCCATATAATAGATTTGGGGTGGGTTTATGACTAAAAATGAAGTGATTGATGAAGTTATTGAAATTCTTATAAAAAGAGCCTTAGAAGAAAAAACGCTAAATTCAAGGGGTGAAAAAGAAAATGGAGTATATTCCTCCTTTGGTTATTGCAAATAAGTTCGAAGAGTATAATGATATCAGAAATTCTATAGGAGAAGTTGGCTTGGAGGTAGGAGGATACATACGAATATCTACAAAAAAGGACAGTCAGATATCTTCAATTGAAAATCAAAAAAAATATATATCAGAATGGGCAAGTGTTAATGGTTATAAAATAATTGATTTTTACATAGACATGAAGACCGGTGCATACAGTTACCTAAGACAGGAAATGGTGAGGATGAAAAACGATATTTCATCAGGAAAAATAAAAGGCATTGTATCAAAGGAAATATCCAGAACCTCCCGTGATATACTTGACATAATTGAACTTAAAAGGAGCCTTGCAAATCAAGGAGCTTTTTTTATTTCTATAAAAGAAGGCTATGACAGCAGGACTGACGATGATGAGTTTCTTCTAGTAATACATGCAGGACTTGCACAAAAAGAGAGAAAAGTAACTGGTTCAAGAGTTAAAATAACTCAGATGATAAAGGCACGGGAAGGAAAAACCAATGTACCAACGCCTGCTTTCGGATACATGTTGTCTCCTGACGGTCAGCACCTTGTAATAAATCCTGAAACAGCAGAAGTGTACAAAATGATAGTGGATAAATTTCTTGAAGGCTGGGGAAGGCTTAAAATATGCAAATATCTTAACTCACAAGGAATTAGGACAAACAGGGGAAATGTCAATTGGAGTACCAATTCCATATATGCCATTCTGACAAACCCTGTATACCTAGGTATAACCATATACAATGTAACTTTGACAGTACGTGATGATACAGGTAAGGCAAAACGAATGGTAAGACCACGTGAACAATGGATAGTACGGGAAAATACCCACCAACCGCTTATTACAAAAGAAAAATTCGATAGAATTCAGCAGTTGATTCAGGATAAAAAGCAAAATGAAGTAAAAGAATGGAGCTGCACGAAAAAATACCTTTTATCAGGACTGGTATACTGCAAGTCATGCGGCAGTAAATTATATGGAGGAAGGTTCCCAAAAAAGGAGGCAAAGTTAAAAAATAAGTCAGAAAGAACAAGAGAGGATTACTATTACTATTACTTTGACAGAAAAACCTCCGGTGTTTGCAAGAACAGAAAGGCAAATTATCACATGGATATTGTTGAAAGAAAGGTAATTGAAAAGGTAAAAGATATTCTTTTATCCTATGACAAACTGGAGGAAATAATTAATAGTAAGAAATTCCTTTACGATACAAGATTTAATAAAGAGAAAATGGATTACCAACGACTTAAAGACAAGCTTCAAGCTGTTGAAAACGCAATGAGAAGAGAACAAATAGCTTACGAAGAAGAAGTAATTACCATAGAGGAATATAAAACACGGTTAGATGAGCTTCGCCTTCAGAAACTTTCTTTATTAAATAAACTTGAAATAATAAAATCCATACCTGCCGAAACAAGTTATTTGGAGCTAGTAAAAAAGATAAAAGAAATAATAGTAAATTTACATAATGAAGATTCTGAATTTCAGTATGAAATAATACGTAAATTAATAAGCAAAATATATATTAATGATAATTATTCTCTTGAGTTTGAATATACTTTTAATTTATAAAAACTAGAAATCCGGGCCGCCAAGCTGAGTTATTATAGCTTTAGCAAGAGCCGCATTTGGTCTGGTTATTTTTACCGGGTACTCCAATTTTTTTTCATAAATCCACATATGTTATTACACCTCCCGTCCGATTTCCCATGGCCATGGATTTTCAATCCATTTCCAGGTAGATAAATCATTATCCATGTGAGTAGCGGTAAGGGGACCAAACCTTTTGGTAAATTCAGATTCCAACTGGTTTTTCATGTCACGGTACTGTTTAAAATAAGACAGTGCTGTCTTATCGTTGGGATTGTTATTTAAAAACAAACCTACTTCTGTACAGGCAAATTCGTAAGCCTGAATCTTCCAAAGCAGTGCTTCACGCTCATTGAGAGGCTTCATACCACTGGGAATACCTGGTTGCCCCATGCCGCCTATATTGCCGCAATCATCCATATTTCCCATATGGCCCATGCCGCCCATACCTATGTTAGTATTCATACCTGTTTCCCCCTCCCAAGAAAGGTTTATCAAGTGACGGGAAAAGAGTACCTCTGTCTAGTCCTTCATTCACATCAAAGGGTTTTTCCCAAAGCTGTGCAGGAACAAATGCCATTGCTAGTGATATTTTAGAAGAGTTAAAGGGTTTTATAGCACTGTCGGCTCTTTCCTGATAATCGTAACCATTTACTAAGTCATCCATTATGCTTCTCCTTTCAAATAAAACGAATAACTTCCTCTATATCTAGAATATGAAGACATAATTATTTAAGTTACATAAAGTTGAATTAATTTAATTATGAAAATAAATGAATAGCGCTTGACAGGAAATATCTTACAAGTGTAATATTTAATATAAAACAAATCAGTTCTTTATGAGGGGGTAATCTATTATGAATAAGTCTGCAAAAAAAGTTGTGACAGTACTTATTTCTATTATGTGTGTTTTTGCATTAGTAATTATATTAGTATTTGCTACCAAGGGGAATACCCCCGAAACTATTGATTCTAACAATAGTACAAAGATGGATGCAAAAGGACAAGTTTACAATGCAGATAACTTATTTGAAAATAAAACTCCCTACGTAGGAAACAACAGCAAGGTTTTACATATTATTGACAACCTGCAGTTTAGCAACTACAGAGAAGAAGTATCACTTCAAACTGAAAAAGCTCCTTATGGAGTGACTGTTAATTATAATTTTCAGAATTTAGTTGAAGGAGATTACCAAAAAGCAAAAATAGAAAATGAAGAACGATTGAAACTTGCTTTTAAAAGAAATGCTGCAATGATGTTTTGTCTCATAGAAAACCTGGATAATATTACCTTTATATGTCATACAAATAATGGGTCAGTTGAATACAACTATACCAGAGAAGAAGTACAAAAAGACTATAATGAAGATTTAAGAGAATTTTCAAAGGACAAAAATAAGTTCGGCGACTTTGCTATTACATTAAATAATGACAATCTAATAATACATTCAATGAAAAATTATTCTCCTGCCATGTCCAGTGTATTTGGATTGAAAATTATGTCTACCTATGAGGGGAAAGCAGATAAAATACGATATACAGCAACAAATGGCATACTAATGATAAATATTAGTTCCGAAAATCGGGAGAAGACATTGACAGTCCCGACAGATACACCTATTTATTGGAGTCCAATTACAGGAGATGATACAAGTTCCGAGGCTGATAAAATAACTGTTAAAGTTGAAGCGCTAAACGAAGGAATAAAGATTGCTGAGCAAATACTTTGCATTAACAAAGAAGGTATAGTATATACTATAGAAGAAAATACTAATGTCATAGCAGATGTAAAATAACATTTTATTTTTGGACATGCATCATTTTATATATATAATCATAGAATGGAAAGGTACACTATTTTGAGGTATTAATTACTTCATTATCATGGGGGGTGCCTTGCTTGATTGATATACTATTTTACACAATATTTAATGTATTAAGCAATTTTTTCGTGATGATTGGGTACGTATCAAATGTGAATTCCTTCCCCCAGCCTTTAAAACCGGAGGAGGAGCAATACTATGTTGAGGCATACAAAAATGGTAGTGAGGAAGCAAGAAACATTCTAATTGAAAGAAACTTGAGGCTGGTTGCACATATAGTAAAAAAATACGGTTCGTGCGGCAGTGACAGTGATGACCTTATTTCAATAGGTACAATAGGTTTGATTAAAGCAATATCTACATTTAATATGGATAAAGGAACTCGTCTTGCAACCTATGCTGCCAGGTGTATAGAAAATGCAATTCTAACACTACGGAAACATTCAGAGGCTAATACCACTACTCTACATTGGAAAGCATTTCAGATATGTCTGTTGTCAAAAAATTAAAAAGTAAAGGGTTTAAGTTTTCAAATTTAAGTATAAAGGTTACATATTACTAAAACTTGTTTTAACCAATATAATGTAAACTTTTGGAGAAAGTATTGAAAATAATGGTAAACAGTGGTATAATTTGGTAATAAAGAGAAAATATGAATCACATAATATGTTGCAGATTATAAAATTATGTAATTTACCGTGAGGAGTTTGAGGTGTTTACAAAAACAGAAAACTAAAGTTTAAATGTTTGGTTCGTCTGTAGAACGGAGAATTATAATGTGTGGTATTGTGGGAGCTGTTTCGTTAGAAAATAGTATTCCTGACCGGTTAATTGAAAAAATGACTGGTGCTATCGTACATAGAGGACCGGACGGTGAGGGTTACTATTATAGTTCTATGGTTCAATTAGGCGCGAGAAGACTGAGTATCGTTGACACGAAGAATGGGGGACAACCCATGTTTAATGAGAATAAGTCCATCGTTGCAGTATTTAACGGCGAAATATACAATTATATAGAATTAATGAATCAGTTAATTTCAAAGGGACATGCCTTTAATACATTATGCGATGCTGAAGTTATTGTGCATTTATATGAGGAATATGGAGTGGAAATGCTGGAAAAAATTGATGGCCAGTTTTCATTCGCAGTATACGACCAGTATGGCAGTAGGGTGTTTATCGCTCGAGACAGGAATGGCATTTGTCCTCTTTTTTATTCTGTAGTAAATAATACAGTATATTTTGGATCGGAGATTAAAGCAATTGCGCAGGTGGATGAAGTTGAAATTCGTCCAAGTATGCAGGGGTTGTACGAACAGTTTGTATACTGGTCACCTGCAGAGAGACGAACGGTTTTTGAGAATATCTATCAGATTCCATCATCAGGGTATGCCATAATTGATAAAAAAAATGGTTTACAGGTAAAACTATACCATCGTTTTAGTGACTATGCTCAAGAGTTTGATTATAGTAGTATTAATGAGCTTAAGAATGAAATACGTACAACCCTTAAGAAAGCCATTTTAGAAAGGCTTATGTGTGATTCAGATGTAAAATGGGGAATTTACTTAAGTGGAGGACTTGACTCTACGATTTTGATAAAATTATTATACGAATGTGGATATGATGAAATTCCTACATTTTCTCTAGGATTTAAAGATTATAGAATTGATGAATCTGCATACCAGGCATTGGGTTTAGAAGGGAATAAAGGGCAACACACAAAAATTACGGTCAGTGATGAAGATATCATTTCACAACTTTCAAAAGTAATAAAACATTGTGAGGTTCCACTATATAAGTTGGGTGCTGTTCCAATGTATATGCTTTCCAAAGCAGCGCATAAAAATGGTGTCAAGTTTGTTTTGAGTGGAGAAGGAGCAGATGAGCTGTTTTATGGTTATGATATCTATAAAGAAACACTTTATAGAAAGTACTGTTCACTAAATCCCGCATCCAATATTCGTACAGATGGAATTAAAAATTTCATTCCATCGGGCAATATGATTAGCAGCTATGTACTAGAAGGTTATAAAAAATATTATTCAACTTTCTTCCAGGGAAGTAATGAGTTTATCTATTCTATGCAGTCACGCATTACAGCCAGTTCTTCTATTCTAGAATATTTCAATCAAGAAAACAAGGCATGCATTGACTTGAAAAAAATATCTGACGAGGTCTTTAAGCAATTTAGTTTGGAATCAAAAGAGTTGACTGTGTTAAAGAAGTGTCAAGCTGTTCAGATGCAATTACTTTTATCAGGTTATCTTTTATCAACACAAGGGGACCGGGTACTAATGGCAAATTCCGTAGAGGGAAGATATCCATTCCTTGATCGTCGCTTAATTAGACTTGCATATTCTATTCCAGACAATTTAAAGTTAGCAGGTTACAATGAAAAGTATATTTTAAAAGAAACATTTTCTGATATTGTACCTGAACCAATCATAAAAAGAGCCAAGTATCAATACTCTACACCAGGAGTAGAGCTTTTCTTAAAAAATATTAATCAATTTGAAACCTATTTGACTAAAAACACCTTTGATAAGTATGGTGTTTTTGATTACGGTAAAGTCCATAAGCTAATAAAAGAATTAAAGGAAAATTCAGATAATTTTCAAAGAAATATTACACAAGATATGACTATGATTTATGTGATTACAACACATATGCTTTTTGAATCAGCCTATGGAAAATTTGTTTAGAATAGGTTTTACATAAATACAATGAAATAATTTATGTATAAGAATTCCTTTTATATTTGGATAAATCCAATTATTTAAGAGGAAATCTTATCATATATCAAATGATAAATAAAGTTTTGTGCTTAGTGTTTGACATTTGAGCAAAGCGGTACAAGACTTGGTTTATTGAACAAAGGAGGTGAAACGTATGTTAAAGCACACCAGATACAATTGTGCAACAAGTATCGTAACGGGGACAGTTCAAGTAAGCCCCGGAGCATCGACTACATGTACTGGATCAGCTTGTTCATGTTGCAGCTGCACATGTTGCTAATTCGATAGTACATAAGATTATTCTAGGTTAATCTTCATAAAGATTAATTGGTTGCATTTTATAAACTGCGACTTTGCAAGTATCTTTATCGAAGAATGAGCAGGTTGGAGTTTATGTAACAATTCTAACCTGCTCATAAAGTACAAATAACACCTTTTAATTTATAAAGAGGTTAAATATAAAAGGAGATGTTTACATGGATAGCAAGGGGAAGAAGTATTTAGAAGAACATGCACATTATCGTGAAACTATAAGTATGAGTTCACAATATGCTTTGATTTCACCTTATGCCGATACTACAGTTGTTTGCACCCCTGAAGTAGTACTAAAGGGAATATATCACTCTAGGGTAAATCGATTTATTAGTGAAGAGTATTTGCTTAATTTTCGTACATACAGCGCAAGGCTTGACTTTAGAATTGGAATTAGCAGATTTCGTGCAAGGGATGCAATGCTTTCATTTGCAATGCGTAATAAAAAAGAACAGGCATATGATGACATAATAAAACTCCCCAAGGCAAAAAAAATAAAAGCTAATTTCAGTGCAGTGTTACAAGCTAGAAGAAGTGTAAGAACATTTAAAGGCTCTATTCCTTTAAATGACTTCGCAACCATTCTTTACTACTCACAGGGGATTACAGGATATCTGCAATTAAAAGATAAAGAGGCGGATGCAGAACGTATTATGCTTCGTGCTGCTCCATCAGGAGGCGGCTTTTACCCAATTAAACTATATATTGTTGCATGGAATATCGATGGACTGGAGAAGGGGATTTATGAATATTATCCTTATACACATTCTCTCAGGTTAATAGAGAAGGGATATAGTGAGGAAGATTTGAATGCTCTTGCTGGTTTTGGAGATATAAAAGTTGAAGATTCAGCTTTTTGTATTGCATATGTATATGAATTGTATACAAATTCTCATAAATACGGTAATGCGGGTGCTGCGTATGCATTCATTGAAGCAGGGGAAATAGCAGAAAATGCACAGTTGACTACAACGGCACTGGGATATGGTGCATGTGATTTAGGAGGATATGATAAGCAATTTATTGAAAAAAGATTTGGCCTTGATGGACTTAGTAAGCAAGTCATACATTTTACAGTTTTTGGAAATGGAGGAGTTATTTAATGTCTAAAGATTCTAATAATTTGGTTTTTCGTGATAATGTAAATGTTTATGATAATGGTGCAAATGAAATTCGTTTGCGTATGGGCGTATTAAATTATGAGGAAGCAGAATTAGATTTGTCTACATTAACAGAAAATTTGGCTACTTTTATGAGAAAGGTATTTAATGATCTTCAAAGTGAAGAGGGGTACAATGAGGAAACTATTAATGAAGTACTTCTGGAGCCATATGAAAAAGAAGTGGTGCAATCATTATTAAACGAGCTTCGTGCAACAAACTATATTACATCGGTTGAAACAAAGGGTATAGATGAAGAGCTGACACTAGCTTTGTTAGGATATTTACAACATGAAGATATTAAATCGGAAGATGATGCAGATAAAAAGCAAGTTTTATTTTTTGCAGATGATGAATATACTGTGAATTCGGCTATAAGTCTTGCAAAAGAAATGAATTTTAATTTAAATATCATGGATGCTCAAACAATGCAGGAAATTAAAAATGCAGATTTGACTTCCAATATGGATGGCTTGTCTCGTGTACAACAGATGAGTCATTTTAAAGATATGTTTAAGAAGTATGATGCTGTTGTTGGTTGTATGAAAAACCTCTCTATTATTTTAATGAGAAACATAAATCGAATTTGTCTAGAAGCTGAAATTCCAATAGTTTTTACTTTTATTGATGGACCAGTGGTTTGTGCACTTGCTACTAATCCATATTCCACAGGATGCTTAGAATGCTTTGAATTGAGAGCCCTTGCAAGATTGGAAGACCATGTTCAATATCACAATTTTGTTAAGGTTGAAAAAAATTCATCGAAGTATACGTCTAAAGGAAATAAAGGACTTGTTCCATTATTAAACTTGTTGGTGAACTTAGCAGTTTCTGAGGCTTATTTGATAAGAAAAATCGGGGTTTCTAAATTTACCGGAAGATTGTTAACTATTTACCTTCCAACTCTTGAGATACAGGCTCAGGATATTTTACGTGTGCCGTTCTGTCCTGCATGTGGTGCTGTTTCTAAGATTAAGTTGGAAGAGAAAAATATTTCGTCACGTGCATTAGTAGATGAAATGGTTGCTAATACAATTAAGATTAAATAAATATTAAAAATATGGAGTGGTAATATGATAAGATTTTATCCATCGTATGAACATATTATGAATCAATATAAATATATTGGTGGAAATCAAACAGGCATTTTGCATGGGGTTTTAGCACCTATGGTTCACATGCCGCCTGAGCCTTGTCTAAAATCTGTAACAGGACGTATGCCCAACTATCATAAAATAACTTTCAATAATCCTGAGAAACATGTTGAGTACCATCTGAGTGGATATGGAATGTATCATGAGGAAGCATTGATTAAGTTAATTGGGGAAAGTGTAGAACGTTATTCGTCTGTAAGTACAGAAAAGATTTTAAGAGAGAAAGCAGTTTATTGTAGTTATAAAGAAATGAAAAAGCAAGGAAAGGTAATGCCATTAGAATACCTTAATATTTTTTCCAGTGAGCAGCAAAAGGTCTTAGCCCAGATGATGCCAGAATATTCACCTGTACATGCAACAGAAGACGATATCATCGGGTGGATTAAATGTGCATCATTGGTTCATCCTGGTGAAGACGTATGGGTACCTATGCAAATATTGTGTATCGGATTTGTTAAGAATTCTGAGAAAGGTGAAAAATTCTTTACACCTTCCTTTTCAACAGGAACTGCATCCCATCGTTCATTAAAAAAAGCTTTATTAAATGCATTAGTGGAATATATCCAAATAGATTCTTTTGTCCTTTCATGGTACACAAAGCATAAATCTAAAAGAGTTATAATAGATGACCCGGATGTTTTAAAATGTCTTGAAGATTGCGGACTTGGAAAGGATTCTCCTTATGAGGTGATTCCATTACTTGTAACTATGCCAGATATGGACTTACCGGTTTATCTTAATATACTTAAGAGAAAAGATAAAAAGCTTCCATATTTAATTGTTGGTACCCAAGGAGATTTGAATGCAAAAAATGGTGTTTTAAGAGGCTCAATGGAGGCGACAGCCATCATATTTATGCATATGTTTAATGCATTGTTTGATCCTGAAAAAATAGAATTTTCTAATACCACATCTGCATTTGCAGATTTGGATACCAATGTTTTATATTATGGGGTTCCCGATAAAGCAAAAGAAATTGATGCTTTATTGGAGCAACTTACAGGAGAGACAATAAAATTGTCGGAAATAGAATCTCGTTGGGAAAACGATGTTGATGCTCAAATTTCACATTTGCTAAAAGAAGTAGCAAAAGTTAGTGAATATGCAGTTTATGTAGATATTACACCGCCTGAGGTTATAGATAAAGGGTGGAGTGTTATAAGAACATTGATACCTGAACTTTGTGGTATGTGTTTACCTGGTTTTCCTTTTAAGAATCATCCTAGAATGAAGAAATTTGGTGGTGTAACAAATGAATATCCACATCCTTTGCCATAGCCTTTTAGTACTATTAGCAACGGTGTACCCAGTTTCGATTCCACAAATTGCTCTCAACTTTACCAGAGGGTACCCAAGAAAAAATCAACAAATTTTATATTTAATGAATTGTGTAATCGTAAGTTCTGCTTTATTATTACTAAGCTTAATTTTAATACCTATGCACGGTAAGATTGTTATTATGTCCGAATTTATATGGTATATAATGGCAATCATTTCTGCGCCTGTGTTAATTGCTATAGAATTAGCTGTTGGCGGAATAATGCTTAGGTTATTAAAAATAAAGGTCAAAGGGATTTCCATAAATGCAAACTGGTCAAGGATTTCTGTATTTGGATGCATTTTAACTGTCCTCCTTGCAATCATTGAAGAACTTATATATAGACAACTGTGGAGTACTGTAATTATAGATAATTTAAACTGGGGTATTGGTGCATTTGTATTTATAAGTTCCGTTGTGTATGGTTTAAACCATCTCTATTATGGATTTACGACATTTTTGCAAAAAACTATTAGTGGGATTATCTTTGCAGTTATATTTTTGCTTAGTGGAGGATGTATCCTTGTTCCGCTTATTGCACATTCATTACAGAATATAATTATTCTAATTATGGGGAGATGCAAGAAAAATGGATAAATCTTTAATTGTTGCTGTTGTTGGTTACTGTTGTATGTTTGTATGGCTTTTTATATTTAAGCAGTCTTATAAAAATACATATACAAAAAATAGGATAACCCTTTTTATGTCGTCCTTGTTTGGATTACCGGCATCCTACTCTTATTCGGTTTTTGCATCTTTTTTATATTGTGCTTTGCCTACAATAAGTTGTATTGTTGTGGCAAGAACGGCAAAAATCCATATTTTTAACTTATTTCCCTTTGTGATGAGTCTTAAGATTTTTGCAACGATAATCCTTGGAGTCGTGGCTGCTATGTCATTAGTATCTGTATTCATTATTGTTAGCCTGAAGTTAGTGCCGAGTATGGATATTGCAAGTGAGATATCCAGAATTAAATGGATAGAAGGTATTTTTCAAATACCAAAAAAGGTAGCATGGTTATTACCGATTTTAAGTGCAAGTTTTGAAGAAGTATTTTTTAGAGGAGTATTTCTTAAAGGGTTGGTTTCAAATGGTATGAATACTGGTATAGCAGTTCTTCTGATTACTGTAGCTTTTGTATTAAATCAGGTTTTATTGACAGATACAAAGGTACAGGGATTGGTTCTTGGTTTTTCTAGTTTTTCTATTTCTATAGTAGGAAGTATTATGTTTTTTGCAACTGGTAGCATTATTCCGTCCATGATTATGCATGCTTCCTTTGCAGGGTTTTATGCAAACGGAAATGATTATAAGTCATAGGTTTAAAACTATGATATAATTATTGTATACTTGGAATATTATGGTAAGGCGTCTTACCATTAATCTTTGGATACATATAGCAAATGCCAAACGCCTGCACTGGCGTATTTCATAAGCTTTGAACATTATTTAGTAAAGGAGCGTATTGCTATAATGATTACAGTTGATTCACTTAGTATTAAGTATAAAGACTTCTGTGCTGTGGATAATATTTCCTTCTCGGTAAATAAGTGTGAGATTTTTGGTATTATTGGAGCTAATGGAGTGGGAAAAACATCTACAGTTGAGTGCATTGAAGGCCTTCGTAAGCCAACAAGTGGCAGAATTAGTGTTATGGGGCTTGATCCTTGGAAGGATAGAAAAAAGCTACAAGAAATAATGGGAGTTCAATTACAGGATACTTCTTATCAGGACCGGGCAAAAGTATATGAAATTTGTGAATTGTTTTCTTCTTTTTACAATAATCCTATGCCCTATAATGAATTACTTAATACAATGGGGTTAGAAGAAAAAAGGAAGTCATATATTTCCAAACTCTCTGGTGGGCAAAAACAAAAATTGGCTATAGTATTATCGTTAATTTCAAATCCTAAATTAGTTTTCTTGGATGAGCTTACAACAGGTTTGGATCCAAAAGCACGCAGACAGATGTGGGATTTGATTTTAAAGCTGCGTGAAAATGGGCTTACAATTGTAATTGTTTCACACTTTATGGATGAGGTGGAAACCCTTTGTGACAGAATTGCAATAATGAGTAAGGGTCACATACAAAACATAGGGACAGTTGACAGTATTATTAGCAAATACAATTTAAAGCAAAAAATATCTTTCAAGGCTGCCAATCTTGATATTGAAAGCATGAAAAAGTTAGGGTTTGAAGTAACCGTACAAAAGGAAAATGATGTTATTACTATGCTTGGTAAAGCTGATGATTATGTAAGTCGCGTGTTAGCATATTTAACTGAGAATAATATAGCGTATAAGGATTTAACTGTTAAAAGCCCAGATTTAGAAGATGTATTTCTGGATATGGTTGGATATGTGCCGGAAGATGAAGTTACTCATGATAAAAATTAAAAGATATGCCATTATTCATTACTAATTGAACCACCATGGGGTGGCGAAGTGGAGGTTACAATGAAATCAAAAATAATGTTAAGGCTAACAATATTTGAATTTAAATTGTTTTTACGTAATTTTATCAATATATTTTTCCTATTAGTATTCCCTACTCTAATGATTTTACTTTTTGGGGGGATATATGGAAATACTCCTAATGAATTGTATGGTGGGGCAGGAATGGTAGATGTATCAGTACCGGCATATGCAGGAATGATTATTTCGGTAACGGGACTTATGAGCTTGCCTCTCACTATATGTGAATACAGAGAGAAAAAAGTGCTCAAAAGATATATGGCCACACCAATAAAACCAGCGTATGTAATTGTTTCGCAAGTATGTGTTAACACATTAATGACAATTACTGGAATGGCTTTGTTGATTGTAGTTGCAAAGATTGTATTTAATCTTAATTTTACAGGAAATGCCCTAGAAGTTATACTTGTCTTTCTTTTATCGATTTTTAGTATTTTTTCCATAGGATTTCTCATTGCCAGTATTGCACCAAACATGAAGGCTGCCAGCGCAACTGCAAATCTTATTTATTTTCCAATGCTTTTTTTAACAGGGGCGACTGTTCCTATAGAGATTATGCCTGATTTTATGCAACGCATTTCAAAAGTCTTACCTGTGACTCATGTAGTTGAGGCAATGAAACATGTATGGTTAGGGGATGGCATTTCTTCATGCTGGCAGAGTATTTTAATACTTGTTGGTGTTATGGCAGTATGCTTTGCTTTATCAATAAAATTTTTCAGGTGGGAGTAAGAGTGGATACCTTTATTTTGAATTTTATAGAAAAGAATAACTTGGTTAAAATTACTTCAAAAGATGAAAGTTTATTTTTACAGGGTAAAATACACCAAAGTTTCTTTATGTATTTAATAATTGAAATTGAGGAAAAGTATGGTATTTTTTTTGAAGATGAAGAATTGGTAATTGAGAATTTTGATACTATACAGCTAATTGAGTCAATGATCAGTAGTAAACTAAAAAAATTACATAATTGTGTAAAGTAGGCTAAAGAAACATTAATTGGGATTGACAACATTACCTGAAACATAGATGAAAAGAAATGTTTCTGTAGTGTCTGGAGAAAAAAGGATTTCTAACACTACAGAAACAATTTAAACATGCTAAATATAGTATTCTGTCTTATCAGGACTTTTCATGTTAAACTCAGAAAATACTCTGTCACGAATTTTCAAAAAATCATGACTTGTTCGGTCACGTTTTCTTGCCAATGGAACACTAATAATAGATTTAATTTTACCAGGATTAGGAGTCATTATAACAATCCTGTCAGCAAGGAAAACAGCTTCTTCAATATCATGAGTAACAAAGATAATAGTCTTTTTCTGCTTCTCCCAGATATTTGAAATTTCATCCTGCATTTTAAGCCTTGTTAATGCATCCAAGGCACCGAAAGGCTCATCCATAAAAATAATTTCAGGATCAACAGCCAGAGCGCGGGCTATAGCAACACGTTGCTGCATACCGCCTGATAGCTGAGAGGGATGGCTTTTGCTGAATTTTGAAAGTCCAACTAAATCAATGTATTTACTGGCAATATCATGTCTTTCCTTTTTAGATAGCTTTTTACTTTCCAAACCTAACTCAACATTTTTTTGCACTGTCCTCCAAGGAAGAAGACCGTAGTTCTGAAAAATGGTTACATTGCTGATGCTCGGCTCCAACACCTGCTTACCGTCTATTTGTATACTGCCTGTGTTAACTTTTTCAAAGCCTGCAATGGAATTTAGAAGTGTAGTCTTGCCGCAGCCGCTTGGACCCAGTAGGCATATAAACTCTCCCTTTTCAATTTGCAAGGATACGTGATCCAAGGCTTTAAAAGTTGAATTGCTTTGTAAATATTCTTTTGAAACATCATTAATATCAATGAACATTGTTACCTCCAATAACTCCCCATCTTTTCAAGAGTTGCTTCTCTGCAAGACCAATCAAACTGTCTAAAATAAGTCCTATAAGACCGATGGATAATATTCCTGATAGCAATAAATCTGATCTTAGATTATTTCTTGCATCAATAATCATAAAACCTAATCCGGTCTGAGCTCCAACCATTTCGCCTGCTACCAGAAACACCCACGCTGTACCCAATGCTATATGCAGACCTGAAGCAATGGCAGGAAAAGCGGAAGGCAGAATTATTTTTGTAAGTAGATGGGGTTGCTTAATACCAAAATTTTTTGCAACCTTAATATAAGTTGGGTCAACTTTACCTACAGCGCTTACAGTTGTTAAAAGTATAGGAAAGAATGCTGCAATAAAAATTATGACAATTGCAGGAAGGTCTCCTATCCCAAAGAGAAGTACAATAAAAGGAAACCATGCTATTGGTGAAATAGGCCTTACCAATTGTACTACAGGATTTACAAAACTCCATGCATTTCTAAACCAACCCAGAATAAGACCCAGAGTAATTGCCGTAATGGCAGCTAAAATATATCCTATGAAAAACCTGTACATACTGGCTTTAATACCTGTAAAAAGAGTTCCGTCTAGAATAAGCTCCCCAAATCCTTTTCCTACATCTGCAGGAGAGGGAAGTAGGGCTTGATTCCAGGGTCCAAACCACACGACTGTCTGCCATAAAATCAATAATAATGTGAACGACACTATAATATGAATCAATTTCTTCATGATTTATTCTCCCTTCTATTTTTTGGAAAGGCTTGAATCTACAAAATCATCATAAGTCGGAGGATTTGAAGATATACCGAATTCCTTAATTTTAGAAGTAAGACTGTCATATGCTTCTTTTGTAATTTCAAGGTCATTGTAGGAAATCCATTTCATGGATAAATCCAGAACCTTGTCGTCGAGATTAAGATATTTCTTTGCAAAAGTATTTGCTTCGCCCTTGTGGGAATCTATGTATTCACCGGCTTCTCTATATTTGGATACAACCTCTTTTGCTGCATCCCTATTGCTGCTAATAAATTTGTCAGACAAAACCAGAGAGCAGCATATGGAATTCTTCCATAATTCATTTGATTCAAAAAGTACTTTTCCTGCCTCCAAAGCCACAGACTTTGCACCGAATGGTTCTGCAACACAATATCCAGCTATCTGGCCTTGAGCAAGGGCTGACGGCATTTCAGGAGGAGGAAGTTCAACAATGTCTACATCCTTGTAAGAAAGTCCGGCATTTTGAAGCATTTGTCCCAAAAGGATATTATGTGAGGATTGTCTGTGGGGAATGGCGAATTTCTTACCTTTTAAATCCGATGCAGTTTTAATATTAGGGGATACAACAATTACGTTGCCATCTTTATGTCCAAGTGCTACAGCCTTGACTCCAACACCCTGTTCCTTTGCTTTCATGGCAAGCTCAATAAGTACTGATGCACCGTCAATATGACCTGTGTTCAAGGCATCCATCAATTCAGGCCATGAGCCGTACTTGACCAGTTCAATTTTATATTTTTGACCTGTTTTATCCTGTAATTCATTTTCCACAAACACAGGAAGAGCGTGAGTTATTGGAAGATAGGCAATTTTTACGGTTTTTATATCTGCAGTTTTTCCGCAGGCTGCAGTACCTGTAATTATTCCTAAAAGCAAAGATGCTATAATAAACTTTTTAAAATTCATAGTTACCCTCCATAAAATCATTTTAATCCCATCCCAGAGCTTTTCTCTGCTCTTTGAGGTTGTTGACAATCTCATTTGCCAATTCGGTGTGATTAACATTTACAATCATTCTCGAACCCAGAATATCCTTAAATCCGTTACTCATAAATTCTGTTACATTATCTGAGCCTTGAGTAGGTGCATAAACGCAGTGATAAGAATCAATTCCCAGCAATCTGAAACTAAGGGCCGCACAGATTCCCTTTTCATTAGACCATTCAGGACTGGCAAAAGCATAAGGCATATCCTTTATGTAAATGTCCGAAGCCTCTGCAACAGCTTTAAATAATGCGGATGCTCTTGCATTATCTAAACATTCTCCCATGTGCCATACAGGAGGAAGATCCTTTAAAAAGCCTTTTAGTTTATCACCTGTACGCTTCAAAGCAGCAGTAGAGCAATATCCAAGCTTCATCAACGGAAAGGAGGCACACCCGTTAGTTAGAACCAGAACATTGTTCTCTAAAAGAATGTCTGTAAGCTCAACTATGGCCTTTTCATAAACAATACGTGGATTGTTGCAGCCCACAAGGTTAACAATACCAAGAATTTCTCCACTTTTTAGGGCCTCTGCAATAGGCTTTACACTTCCGAAATGCTTATTAATATATTCAACGGAAAAACCTACTTCAGCTTCAATTTCATAAGGTGGAATATAAACCGGAATCTCTCTTCGTTGGGTAAAACTTTCAATAGCCCTATTTAGAATCTTTGTTGCGAGCTCAGTAGTCTGATTCATATTAGAATGATGGTGGTCAAAACCGTAATGCTCAGCACCGGGCAATCTTGCAGAATCATTTGTGGTAACTACAGTTGTTTTAAAACACTTTGCAACTTCCATAATGGAAGGGAAAATATCCTGAACGTCAGCTACCCATAAATCCAAAGCTCCTGTTCCAAGAACCAACTCAGCACCGATAGCATTAGAAAGGGGTATAACTCCGCCATATCTGTACATTGCAGAAAGCCCCGAACAGCAAATACCGTAAAACTTGATTCCCAAAGCTCCGTTTTTCCTTGCTAATTCCTGAAATTCATCTGAATTGCCAAGCTTTACGATTTCACTTACTAAAATCGGAGAATGACCATGAATTCCTATGTTAACATAACCTTTTTCTAAAGCACCAATATTAACTTTTGAAGTACTTCTTACAGGAAGTCCGAACAAACTGTCCATAGCAATGGATGAACCTAAAACACAGGACCATGCGAAGGCTATTCCTGTCCTCATCATTTGCTTCATAATGTTATACCAATCACTGTCATTTCCTGTACCTGTTCTGTTAAGACTCTCAAAAACTTCATGGTAAGGACTGATAGGAAGAATATCAAGCTCACTCCATACCTTAATTCGTTCTTTAGAAGCGAATGCATTAAGAGTACGATGAGGTCCCGGAACAGTTCTGGACAAATCCTCCAGAAGGATGTCGGCAATTAATCCCGCTAGTTCCTTAATGCTTTTATTTTCAGTGTCAAGACCAAATGCTTTAGCAGTGGCTAATACTTTACTTTCTCCCTCAATAGGAATATTTGCTATACCTTCAGAGGCGTACTTCAAAGCCAGCATACTTTCACGTCCTCGGCCACCGTGTTCTGCAGCGCCTGCAGCTACGCTCCTAAGAATATTTCTTGCTACAATTACGTCGGCATCAGCTCCGCAAACACCTTTTGGACTCTTTTTTGTAATTTTACATGGCCCCATGTTGCATATTCTGCAGCAAACTCCCGCAAGACCAAAGCTACACTGTGGCTTTTGGGCATCAAATCTGTCGAAAACAGTATCAATCCCTTTTTCTTCCATATGTAAAAGCATAGCTTTAACTGCAGGATCAGGAGTTTCTTGAAGAACATCCTTCTTAGAAGCAAAACTTCTCCTGTATTCAGCTACGGCTGTAGCATAATCATTACAGCCTGAATCATTATGGTGGTGATTTTCTGAATGATCAAATTTTATATGATGATATCTAAAATCCATTATTTTTGCTCTCCCCTTAATTAATCCATAGAAAACCGGTAAAAATAGTATGAAATGATTATAATAACCTAATTATAAAAAGTCAATAATAATTTTAAATAATTCATATATAAATACTATGTAATTAAAAAGAATTCTCTGAAACACATTTGTACGAGTAGTACTATCATATAGATAAACAGCGAGTAAATCAGGGAGTTCAAAGATGGGAAAGAAGAAAAAGGAATATGAAATTATTATTTTTACTCCTGAGACTAATGAACAAGCTATGTGTCTTAAAAATGAAATAGGAAGAGCATATGGTGAATTTATAATAAAACATCTGATTAAATTAGAAATTCCTAATAAACAAAAGTCTTGTATATTTAGAAGAATAATAAAGGAAATCAGGTGATTTTTCCATGAGAGCTGCTATCTATTCCAGAAAAAGCAGGTTTACCGGGAGAGGAGAAAGTATAGAAAATCAAATTCAAATGTGCAAAGAATATGCTATAAAAAATATTGGACTATCTGAAAACGAATTTGTAATTTTTGAAGATGAGGGATTTTCAGGGGGGAATACAAACAGGCCCAAGTTCAAGGAAATGATGCGGGAAGCACGAAGTAAAAAAATTGATATAATAATCTGCTACAGGCTGGATCGTATAAGCAGAAATGTATCTGACTTTTCACAGTTGATAAATGAACTTGAAAAATATAACGTAAGCTTTATTTCTGTGAAGGAGCAATTCGATACAACTAAGCCCATGGGAAGGGCTATGATGTATATAGCATCGGTATTCTCTCAACTGGAAAGAGAGACCATTGCTGAAAGAATAAGAGATAACATGCTGCAGCTTGCAAAAACAGGAAGATGGCTTGGAGGTATTACCCCAACAGGGTATAAATCCGAAATGCTGGATAAAAATGATTCGTCCATAAAGCAGAGCAGAATTTTCAGGCTTAAGATTATACCTGAAGAAGCAGAACTTGTAAAAGATATTTATGATAAATTTATTATTTTCAAATCAATAACAAAGGTAGAGAAAAACCTTCTTGAAAACAGACTTACAACAAAAAATGGAGTGGATTTTTCAAGGTTCTCCTTGCGATTTATACTTACAAATCCCGTATATGCAATTGCTGATAGGAATTTATACAATTTTTTATCCCAACAGGGGTATGAGATATATTCAGATATAAAGGAATTCAACGGTGTTAACGGACTTATGGCCTACAACAAAACAAGGCAGGGGAAGAACACATTAGGAGAAAAATACAGAGAGCCAAAGGATTGGATAATAGCCGTAGGGATGCATCCGGGAATAGTACCGTCAGGTAAATGGATAGAAGCTCAGAAGTTGCTGAAAAGAAATAAAACAAAAGCCTATAGGAAAATTAAAAATACAAGTGCACTGCTGTCTGGGATACTAAAATGTGAAAACTGCGGCAGTTATATGAGACCCAAAACAACTTCAAGACTGGATTCGGAAGGGAAAAAGGTTTACTACTATATTTGTGAGTTGAAAGAAAAAAGTAATAAAATTCGTTGTGATACTCCAAATATAAACGGAAATCTTTTGGACTCCTTAATACTTAAAAGATTAGTCAGTCTCATAAAAGACTATCCCCCGAAAGTTAGCCCCGGCTTATTAATGACCCTGAATGATAGCCTGTATACTATTCAAAACCCTGAATTAAAACTAATAAAAGACAAACTTGTAGCAGCAGAAACAGAGATGAAGAACCTTATAAGACTTGCAGCAAAACAAGGAGACGAAAATATACAATCCTTGATATTAAATCGCATGAAAAATATTTCAAATGATATCGAAATATATAAAAGCAAAATCAAACAATTGGATGAAGCTCCTGAAAAAAAATACATTGAAGAGGTCAACCAAGAGGAATTTGTGCAAATGTTATCCAATCCGGGTTACTGTATTATGAATCTAATGGATACGGAGGAAAAGAGGGAGATTTTAAAAAGTGCAATTGAACTTATTTCATGGGATGGCATACAGATAAAGATTTGGCTTAACAGCAGTAAAATGTTGCCGGAGTGTAAGGATTGCAAATGAGATTCTAATGCAAATCAGAGCATCCAAGAAAATTCAGAATGAAGTTTCTCTGCAAGACCCTATAGGTGTAGATAAAGAGGGGAACGAAATAACATTAATAGACTTAATCAGTAATGATTCCGAGTCCGTAGTCGACGAGGTTGAATTAAAAATGCAGGTTAAAAAGTTGTACAGCAAAATGAAAGGTACCTTGAAAAACAGAGAAAAGGTAGTCTTGGAATTAAGGTATGGACTCCTAAACGGTTCAAGTAAAACCCAGAGAGAGATAGCTAAAATGTTGGGAATTTCCAGATCATATGTATCAAGAATTGAAAAGAAAGCAATAAAAAAATTAAGCAAGGAACTTAAACCGGAGGGCTGCCATTAATGGCAGCCTTTTGGATGTAAAGATAGCAGTTTCTACATATCATGGCTCAAATAGAAAATATACGTTTGTATACTGGTATTCGAAAGTTGCATATAATACTTTTCAGAGTTAAAATATATGTGAAAAATGTCGAAAATTATTTAATTTATTGATTAAATTACAAAAGGCCGTGATAATACTTTGTATACCAAAAAAGATTTATTACGCCTCTTTTTTCCTGCTCTGACCGAACAGTTTCTTTCTACGGCAATAGGTGTGGTAAATACTATGATGGTAAGCGGATTAGGGGCATTTGCAGTATCAGCTGTAGGCATAGTAGATTCTATCAACTTTGTAGTTATGAATCTGTTTGTTGCTGTGTCCACAGGTGCCACAGTTACTATAGCACAGCATCTGGGAGCATCAAACAGGAAAGACGCTTCAAAGACTGCAGCTCAGGCAATTACGGCTGTGCTTTTAATGTCTACAATAGCAGGACTTGGACTATATGTGTTTGGAAACCAGATAATAAATTTCCTTTTTGGCGATGCCGAAAACACTGTTAAGTCGGCTGCCAGAACATACATGGTTTGTTCAGCTATATCATATCCGATACTGGGATTTTTTGATGTATGTACAGGTATATTAAGGGCAAGCAATAATTTCAGAGCATCAATGTTTGCAGTTGTTGCATCAAATTTGGTTAATTTTATGGCTGGAGCCCTTTTGATTTTTGAATTTGATTTCGGGGTACTGGGAGCCGGAATCGGCCTGATATGTGCTCGACTAACAGGAGCAATCATTGTAGGATATTCGTTACTTAAGTCACATCATTTGGATATTTTGCACAGCTCATTTAAGATTACTTCAAAAATATTAATGCCTGTTTTATATATAGGACTTCCGGCAGGGATAGACAGTCTTGTTTTTAACGGAGGAAAACTTTTGGTGCAAACAATAGTGGCATCCCTTGGAACAGCTGCACTTGCTGCAAACAGTATTGCAAGCTCCACCAACTCACTTCTGAATATACCGGGGAATGCAATAACAATAGTAGCAGTAACAGTTGTAGGCCACTATGCCGGAGCAGGATTAAAAGAGGATTTAAACAAGATTATAAAAAAGCTAATGGTTTATACAATGGTACTGTTAGGTGCTGTTTCTCTAGTATTTTTCCCATTTGTACACCATTTTCTTAAACTGTATTCACCTGCACCAGATGTGGCAAGTCTTGCATTGCATATAACATATCTTACACTTATATGTATACCGATTTTTTGGCCAGCGGCCTTTCTACTGCCAGCATGTCTGAGAAGTACAAGGGATGTTGTATTTGTAACAGTGATTTCCATAATGAGTATGTGGGTTATAAGGGTTTTTGGAGGTTATATGTTAGTTAGATTTACAGGCCTTGGACTTATGGGAATATGGGTAGCCTGGTGCTTTGACTGGGTAACAAGGGGAATTCCGTTCTTGGGAAGAGTATTTGCAAGGCGGTATGAAAAATACTTGCCACAAACAGATAAATGAAGTGTCTTCTAAAAAATTATTAAAAAGATTGATAAATATTTTTCAATGTGTTATACTATCAAACGGCAAAATACACACGCATTTTTAAGTTAAGGTGTCGGACAGGTCCGATGAGACAGAAATGCGGAGGTATTAACTTTAACGGAGGTGTTTATATTATGGCAGTTATTTCAATGAAACAACTTTTGGAGGCAGGTGTTCACTTCGGTCACCAGACTAGAAGATGGAACCCTAAGATGGCAGAATATATCTTTACAGAGCGTAACGGTATATACATCATAGACCTTCAGAAAACAGTAAAAAAGGTTGACGATGCATACTTCTTCATAAGAGAAGTAGCTATGAACGGACAGGATGTATTGTTTGTTGGAACTAAGAAACAAGCACAGGATTCAATCAAGGAAGAAGCTGAAAGAAGCGGACAGTTCTTTGTAAACAACAGATGGTTGGGCGGAATGCTTACAAACTTCAAAACTATTACAAAGAGAATAGACAGACTTAATCAGTTAAATGCTATGGAAGCAGACGGAACTTTTGAAGTTCTTCCTAAGAAAGAAGTAAGCAAGCTAAAGAAAGAAATGGCTGATCTTGAAAAGAATCTTGGCGGAATCAAGAACATGAAGAAGCTTCCTGGTGCAATGTTTGTTGTTGACCCAAGGAAGGAAAGAAATGCTATTCTTGAAGCAAAGAGACTTGGTATCCCAGTTGTAGCTATTGTTGATACAAACTGTGATCCTGATGAAGTTGATTTCGTAATCCCAGGTAATGACGATGCAATCAGAGCTGTTAAGCTTATTGCAGCTAAAATGGCTGATGCTGTTATAGAAGGACGTCAGGGAGAACAACTTTCAGAAACTCCTGTTGAAGAAACAGCTGAAGTTGTTGAAGAAGTACAGGAAGCTGTAGAAGCAGCAGAATAATTTGATTTTAAAAGGGTATATTATCAGGCAAAGCCTGATAATTATCCTTATGTTTATAATAAAATGATAATTAAATATTAGTCTTATTTTAATAGTAGGATAATAACGGTTTGGAGGATTCAAAGATGATTACTGCTGAAATGGTAAGGCAGCTCCGCGAAAGAACCGGAGCAGGAATGATGGACTGCAAAAGAGCACTCACTGATGCAAACGGAGATGCTGAAAAAGCTATTGAATTGTTGAGAGAAAAAGGTTTATCTGCCGCAGCTAAGAAAGCTGGAAGAATTGCAGCTGAAGGTTTGGTTGAGGCATATATACACGGCGATGGAAGAATTGGTGTTCTTGTTGAAGTAAATATTGAAACAGATTTTGCTGCAAGAGGAGACGAATTCAAACAGTTTGTTAAGGATGTTGCAATGCAGATAGCTGCAAGCAAGCCTGAATATGTTAAGAGAGAAGATGTTCCTGCTTCAGTTATTGAAAGGGAGAAGGAAATATTAAGAGCTCAAGCAAGAAATGAAGGAAAACCTGAAAAGATAATAGAAAAAATGGTTGAAGGCAGAATTGAAAAATTCTATGCTGAAAACTGTTTGTTGGAACAATCATTTATAAAAGATCCGGATATGACAGTTGGACAGTTGTTGACTGAAAAGATAGCTCATATCGGTGAAAATATTTCAATCAGAAGGTTTGCTAGATTTGAACGAGGCGAGGGTATCGAAAAGAAAGAAGAAAACTTTGCTGATGAAGTAATGAAACAAATAAATGGTTAATATAAAAGGGAACATATTTATTGTATGTTCCCTTTATTCGGGCCTTTTTTGAAAATATACTCGAAAATATGTAACAATTTTACTATAGATATGTATTCACCCAATGATTACATATATTACGAATTGAACGGGGGAAATATCCATGAGCGAACTAAAATATAAAAGAGTAATGCTAAAAATCAGCGGGGAAGCACTTGCCGGTGATAAAGGACACGGTATTGATACCGATACAGTAAACGAAATATGTGAAAGAATATCAATAGTGCATAAAATGGGTGCTGAAATAGCTATTGTAGTAGGCGGAGGTAATTTCTGGAGAGGCAGAAGCGGAAAAGGTATGGACAGAACAACTGCAGACCATATGGGAATGCTTGCAACGGTAATTAATTCTCTTGGATTGCAGGATGCACTTGAATCTAGAGATATTCCCGTTAGAGTTCAAACTGCTATTGAAATGAGGCAGATTGCTGAGCCTTATGTAAGAAGAAAAGCTGTAAGACATCTTGAAAAGAAAAGAATAGTAATATTTGCCTGTGGAATGGGGAATCCTTATTTCTCAACTGATACAGCGGCAGCATTAAGAGCAGCTGAAATAGATGCCGAAATTATATTAATGGCAAAGAACGTTGATGGAGTTTATGACAGTGATCCCTCAAAGAATGTTAATGCGGTAAAATATGACAAGCTTAGCTATCAGGAGTACCTGAACAAAGGACTATGTGCACTTGATTTGACAGCCGCTTCATTTTGCAAAGATAATGCAATACCAACCTTGGTTTTTGGCCTAAATGATCCGGATAATATAATCAGAGCTGTAAAAGGTGAAGAGATTGGTACTACTATATATTGAAATCCTTCATAAATAAATGTATTATATAATTATCAATTTAAGGAGGAGATTTATGGATAAGGAACTTTACAAGCCAATCGAAGAAAAAATGAAAAAAACCATAAATGTATTAAGAGACAATCTTGCTGGAATTAGAGCAGGAAGAGCGAATCCTGCAATATTGGATAAACTGACAATTGATTATTATGGTGCACCGACTCCTATTCAGCAGGTTGCAACAGTATCTGTACCTGAAGCCAGAGTTATCACAATTCAGCCTTGGGAAGCGAAACTGCTAAAAGACATTGAAAAGGAAATTCAAAAGTCTGATATAGGAATCAATCCTAACAATGACGGTAAGGTTATAAGGCTTGTTTTCCCTGCGTTAACAGAAGAAAGACGTAAAGAACTTACAAAGCAAGCAAAAAAAGAAGGCGAAGAATCAAAAGTTGCTATAAGATCAATTAGAAGAGATTCTATTGAAACCATGAAAGCAAAGAAAAAGAGTGGCGAAATAACAGAAGATGATTTAAAGGATGCAGAAAAGGATATTCAAAACCTTACTGACAAATATATTGCAGAAATAGACAAAATTATTGAAGCAAAAGACAAGGAAATAATGGAGGTATAACTTCGTTGGGTTATACGGAAATAGAAAACAATGGTTGTACAGGAAATGAAGAGGTTAAGATGACCTCTTTCTGTAACAGCCTTATCGGATATACGGTGGGAGATGCACTAAAAGCGGCCGAATACAGGGGATATTCCATAGACGGTATTTCTATTTCATCACCGCCTAAAATGAGTATTACTGAATATGATGATTCATTCAGAGTAATAAGAGCAAAGGCTATTAATAATAAAAGCTTAAATATACTTGTTTGTAAACCCCTCTAAATCGAGGGGTTATTTTAAATATCATTACGTATTGTATGTAAAAATACATATAAATAGGAGTTGGAAAATATATGGGGTTTTTTAACAGGATATTCCCCCAAAAGAGATTAGACAATAATTTTCAATGTATTCCGCAACACATAGCAATAATTCCTGATGGTAACGGAAGGTGGGCAAAAAAGAGAGGCTTACCAAGAAACGTAGGACATAGAGAAGGTTCAATGACGCTTAAAAAGGTTGTCATTTATTGCTCAAAGGTGGGAGTTAAATACTTGACAGTATACGCCTTTTCCACCGAGAACTGGAAAAGACCCAAAAGCGAAGTTGATGCACTTATGAACTTACTTTTAGAATTCCTTCGTAACGCAGAAAGAGAGCTGGAAGGAAGTAATGTAAAAATAAAGGTTATCGGCGATATTAACGGACTTCCGGAGGAACTTCAAAAGGAAATTGCAAGAGTTGAAAAGATGACCAGTGTAAATAATGGATTGAATTTGAATATTGCACTAAACTATGGTTCTAGGTTTGAAATATTACATGCAGTTAAAAATATAGCTAGTGAAATAAAAAACGGAAAACTAACAATAAATGATATAGATGAAAATCAAATGGAGCAGCATTTGTATACAAAAGGTACACCTGAGCCAGATTTACTCATTAGAACAAGCGGGGAGCAGAGAATCAGTAATTATCTGCTTTGGCAATGTGCATATACAGAGTTTTGGTTTACTGATACACTATGGCCTGATGTTAACGAGAGCCATATTGCCGAGGCAATAAAAGCATTTGAGAAAAGAAATCGTAGGTATGGCGGAATAGAAAATTAATCACACTAAACATGAATATAATTAATCATGCAGTGTTTTAAAAAAACATGGAGGTTCTTATGGCAAGAACAAGAATAATAAGCGGACTGGTTGGATTGGTTTTATTAATTGGTGTTCTATATATGGGCTCTATTGTATTGGGAATTGCAGTTAGCATTATAGCTGCAATTGGTTTGTATGAATTTTATAATTCCATATCCAAAACAAAAGGAATACAGCCTATAAAAATAGTTGGATATCTATCAATTGCTCCATTATTGATTTTGGGACTTGAAAAAACAGGCTGGTATAGTTTGGATTTGGGCACAATGACCGGAATATCTGTTTGCCTTATTATTTTTGCTAGTATGGCGGTTATTGTATTCGGACATAAGAAATACAATATAGTTGATGCCTGTGCAACAGCCTTTAGTGTAGCGTATATTCCATTTCTTATGAGTTTTTTGATAATGCTAAGAAACATGGAATATGGAAACATACTCATATGGTTGATTTTTATAGGGGCATGGGGAACTGATACTCTGGCATATACATTTGGAAGATTGTTTGGTAAAAGAAAGATAATGCCTGAAATAAGCCCCAAGAAAACAATTGCTGGTGCTATAGGCGGAGTACTTGGATGTGTTTTGCTTATGATAGTTTTTGGTATTATTGTTTATAATTTCTTTGGGTTAAAGATGAGTTATGTTGTATTGGTTTTACTTGGCCTATTTTGCGGAATTATATCACAGATAGGTGATTGGGCTGCATCAGCTATAAAAAGATATGTAAATGTAAAAGATTTTGGAAATATAATGCCGGGACACGGTGGAGTACTTGACAGGTTTGACAGTATTTTGTTTGTTGCTCCTGTAATATATTACGTATTGGTTCTATTTATAAAATAATTAAGGGCTTTTCTTAGGCTTTCGGTGGTGTAACAATGGCGAAAATTATATCCATAATAGGTTCAACAGGTTCCATAGGTAGACAAACCTTAGAGGCAGCAAAAAACCTTGGGGTTAAAGTTGCTGCTTTATCAGCTAATTCAAATATAGAGCTTTTGGAAAAGCAGGTACGTGAATTCTCTCCTGATATTGTATCGGTTGGGAATAGTGAGTTGGCAAAAGAAATGTCATATAGATTAAAAGATACCGGCGTAGAAGTGCTGTGGGGACAAGACGGTATGAAAAGGGTTGTAGAGCACTCTGAAACTGATACCGTAGTTACCTCTGTAGTGGGAACAGCAGGTTTGGTACCCACAATGCATGCTATAAGGCACAAAAAAAATATAGCACTTGCAAACAAGGAGACACTTGTAACTGCAGGGCAGCTGGTAATGGAAGAGGCAAAAAAAAATAATGTAAATATATTCCCTGTGGACAGTGAACACTCGGCTATATATCAGTGCCTTTTGGGGAATAAAGACAAGCAGGTAGAAAAAATAATAATAACTGCTTCAGGGGGCCCATTTCGGGGTAAGAAAATAGAAGAGCTTAAAAATATAACACCCGCACAGGCATTAAAACATCCCAATTGGAGTATGGGAAACAAGATAACAATTGATTCAGCAACTCTTATGAACAAAGGACTTGAGGTAATCGAGGCAAAATGGCTGTTTCAGAGGGAGTTGGACAGTATTCAGGTTTTGGTTCATCCTCAAAGCATAATACATTCAATGGTACAATATGTGGATGGTTCGGTTATGGCGCAACTTGGTTCTCCTGACATGAGAATACCGATACAGTTGGCATTAACCTACCCAGACAGATGCCAAAATGATTTTAAAAAGCTGGATTTTCTTAAATGTCCTCCGTTAACCTTTGAAGAACCAGACATAGACACATTTAAATGTCTTCGTCTTGCATATATGTCATTGGATATAGGTGGGACAATGGCTGCGGCTATGAATGCTGCAAACGAGATTGCGGTTGCAGCATTTCTGGATAATCGTATAGGCTTTACTGAAATTGCAGAAACAATAGAAAAAGTAATGCAAAAACATAATGTGAATATTTCTCCTTGTATGGATGATATAATAGAAGTGGATTGCTGGGCAAGGGAAACAGCAAAACAACTTATAAATTAACTAAAATTAAATTATTCTGCCGATTACGGCTTATGGAGGATTGTATGGGTATTTTACTGGCTATATTGGCCTTGAGTTTTTTAATAATAATTCATGAATTGGGTCACTTTTTAGTTGCAAAGGCATTCAATGTAAAAGTTAATGAATTTTCACTTTTTATGGGGCCTAAAATCTTTAGTTTTGTCAGAGGCGAAACAACTTACTCATTAAGGCTAATTCCATTAGGCGGATATGTAAAAATGGAAGGAGAAGAAGAAGCCTCTGATGACGATAGGGCGTTTAATAAAAAACCCATTGGAGCAAGAGCTGCAATAATAGCGGCGGGACCAATAATGAACATAATTATTGCAGTGTTATTTGCATTTGCAATTATGGCTTACTCAGGGTTTTATACAAATGAGGTTAAGGCTGTATTACCGGGCTCAGCAGGCGAAAAGGCCGGAATACAGGTTGGAGACGTTCTTGAAAAATATAATGGGAAAAACATATATCAGGTAAATGACCTTGAGATATTTGCATACCCTCTTACCAATGAAAGCATAGACCTTCAAATAAGAAGAAATGGTGAAAGTAAGACTATTAGTTTTAAACCAGACAGAATGTCCGGATATAAGCTCGGTTTTTCACCTAAGGCGGAAAATGGCAGTGAATCCAATGTAGTAGCAAATGTAAGCGACAAATCTCCTGCTATGAAGGCCGGAGTTAAAGATGGAGACAGAATTGTAAAGCTTAACGGAACACCTGTTAATTCCCGTCAGGATATAGCAGAAGCATTGGAAAAAATAAAGTTGAATAACGTAACTATAACAGTTAACAGAAACGGTAAAGACATAGAATTGACTCCGGTAGTGCCAATGCAAGGAAAAAATCCTGAATACTATGCTATTGGAGTTGATTTTAATCATACCAAAAGCGGAATATTTGCTACTTTAGGTCAAGCAGTAAAATATAACATATCAATTGCAAGGTCAATTTATTACTCAATAGGATGGTTGTTTACCGGAACAGTTCCTGCAAGTGAACTTATGGGACCAGTAGGAATAACTACTACAATAAAAGATGTAGTGCAGCAGGGACCGTCAGTAATGGATAAACTTATTAACCTATTATCATTTACAGCTATGATTAGTTTGAACCTTGGACTGGTAAACCTTATACCATTCCCGGCACTAGACGGAAGTAAGCTGGTGTTATTACTTGTTGAGGGTATCCGTAAGAAACCTCTGAGTCCTGAAAGAGAAGCTCTGATTTCTATGATAGGATTTGTATTCCTTATAATGCTAATGATATATGCAACATTTAATGATATATTAAGAATAGGAAGAGGATAGGGGTTTAAATTGGAAGACTATATACAAAGAAAGCAAACAAAAAAAATAAGAGTTGGAGATATCTTCATTGGAGGAGATTCTCCAATCTCTGTTCAATCTATGACCAATACCGATACAAGAGATATTAAGGCTACTATTGACCAGATTAAAAGACTTGAAGAGGCTGGATGTGATATAGTACGATTGGCAATTCTGGATAATGAAGCTGCAACGGCCATAGGTGAGATAAAAAAGCATGTAAAAATTCCTATTGTTGCTGATATTCATTATGATTACAGACTAGCAATAGAATGTATGAAAAACGGAGTTGATAAAATACGTTTAAATCCTGGCAATATTGGCGGAAATGACCGGGTCAGGATAGTAGCCGGTATGGCTAAGGAGAGGGGAATTCCTATCAGAATCGGTGTTAATTCTGGTTCAGTTGAGAAAGGAATTCTAGAGAAATTCGGCGGTGTAACAGCGGAAGGTATGGTGGAAAGTGCATTAGCACACGTTGCTTTGCTGGAAAATGTTGATTTTAATGATATAGCTATTTCCATTAAAGCATCTAGTGTACCAATGACAATAGCTGCTTACAGGTTACTTTCTGAAAAATGTTCCTATCCTTTACATGTTGGAGTTACAGAAGCAGGTACAGTTTATAAAGGAACTATAAAATCAGCAGTTGGCATAGGTTGCCTTCTTGCTGAAGGTATCGGTGACACCATCAGGGTTTCATTAACGGGAGATCCGGTTGATGAGATAAAAGCAGGAAAGCAGATACTGAAATCTTTGGGAATATTAAGAAAAGGTATAGAGATTGTTTCTTGTCCCACCTGCGGAAGAACTCAAGTTAATCTTATAGATATTGCAAACAGTATAGAGCCTTATCTGGAAAAAATGGATAAAAATATCAAAGTAGCAATTATGGGATGTGCCGTAAACGGACCAGGAGAAGCAAAGGATGCTGATATAGGTATCGCAGGCGGTATAAATGAGGTTCTGCTGTTTAAGAAAGGTCGTATAGTCAGAAAAATTCCTCAGGAAAATGTAGTTGAGGAATTAATAAAAGAGATAAGTCAGATGTAGTTTGGTGCCAGATTAAAAGCATATATTCAACATAAATACAAGGCACAAAAGATTTATATAAAATGGGGTCAAGCTATGGACAGTGCAAATAATACAAATAGATTTTTATGTGATTTATTCCCCGATGAAATGGATTTTGACGGGGAATTTTCTACGCTAAAGCATTTAAAAGTAGAAAGAATGAGTGTTTTCATAAAGACAAGCAAGATTGAAATACATACTATAAGTTCAGATATTGTGAGTATTGCTCTTGTTATGAAAGCAGAAGAATGTCTCAGGCAAAAGCTTGGAGCACCAAATCTTACTTTAATAGTAAAATGCAGCAGGAATTGCAGCATAGAGGAGTACCTGAGCACCATGTGGAATGAGCTTATTCAGATGCTTACTGCAAAGGTTGCCTTGTGCAGGGGTATTCTTCCTGGCTCAAAATATGAGGTTTCAGGTAACAAAATACTAATAAAACTGATGACAACAGGCTCTGATATTCTAAAATCACAAAACTGCCATTTGATGTTAGAACAGCATATTAAGGATACTATTTGCCAAAGTGTAAAGGTTGAATTTTGTGATATGCATGTAGACCATGCAATAATGGAGGAGTATGTTGCAGAAAAGGTTAAGAATGAGGCAAAAGTAGTTAGTTCTGCAATAATTGCTCCTCCTCCAGAGCAAAAACAGAAAAAGCAGGAGTTTAAGTCAAATGGCTCTGGAGAAAGAGGTGTTATTACAGGAAAGCCTTTTACAGATAGTATTATGAAGATATCCGAAGTAACACCAGATTCAGGAAAAGTTGCCATAACAGGTGAGGTTTTCAGAACAGAATCTAGGGAAATCAGAGGCGGCAAATTCATTTACATATTTGATGTTACAGATTATACCAGTTCTGTTACTGTAAAAATGTTTGTTGAAAAGAAGGATTTCGCTAATATTTCAGAGAGAATAACAGAAGGAGTTTGCTTACGCATACGTGGTGATGCCCAGTATGACAAATTTTCAAAAGAGCTTGCCATAATGGCATATGACATTACTGAAACAGAAAAGGAAATAAGGCATGACGATGCAGAGGAAAAGCGTGTTGAACTTCACCTCCATACTCAAATGAGTTCAATGGACGGAGTAACTCCAGTAAAAGATTTGGTAAAACGTGCTGCTCAATGGGGACACAAGGCAATAGCCATAACAGACCACGGTGTAGTTCAAGCATATCCTGATGCCTACGCTGCATCTAAGAAGAACAATATTAAGGTCATTTACGGACTTGAATGTTATCTTCTGGATGATAATACACCTATAGTATATGATATAAAAGAACATTCTCTGGAAGATGATTTTGTTGTATTCGATATAGAAACAACAGGTTTAAACCCTCAGCAGGATAGAATTACAGAAATCGGAGCTGTCAAGGTCAGAAACGGGCAGGTTGTGGATAGGTTTAGTGCTTTTGTCAATCCTGGCGTACCTATTCCAAGCTTTATAGTTAAGCTGACAGGTATTACTGAGGATATGGTAAAGGATGCCCCTCCAATTGAACAGGTTTTGAATGAGTTTATGGAATTTATTCAAGGGAGTGTTCTAGTTGCCCACAATGCAAACTTTGATGTTGGATTTATAAAGCACAATGCAAAATTAATGGGAGAAAAGATTAAAAACCCATATATAGATACATTGGAGCTTTGTAGAAAAATGTTTCCGGAACTTGGCAAGTACAAGCTCAATATTGTTGCAAAGCATTTGAAAATTGAATTGGAAAATCATCACAGAGCAGTTGATGATTCAATGGCTACTGCAAAAATATTTATACATTGTATAAAAATGCTTAAAGAAAAGGGCTGTAAAAGCATAAGGGATATAGAGAATGCATTTGATGGGGAGATAAACCTTAAAGGAACTTCCTATCATGCCATTATTTTGGTAAAGAATAAGGTGGGACTTAAAAATCTTTATAAAATAGTTTCCCAATCTCATTTGAAGTACTTTTATAAAAAGCCTAGAGTACCTAAAAAACTTCTTATGGAATATAGAGAAGGACTTATTCTGGGAAGTGCATGTGAAGCAGGGGAGTTATATAGAGCTATATTAAATAATAAGAGTGAAGATGAAATTTCCAAAATAGTACGCTTTTACGATTATTTGGAAATTCAGCCCTTGGGAAACAATCAGTTTTTAATTAATAATGGTAAGGTTTCATCCCAAGAAGAATTAAAGAAAATCAACAAAAAAATTATAAGACTTGGAGAACGGCATAGAAAGCCAGTGGTTGCTACCTGTGATGTTCACTTTATGGACCCAAGGGATGAAGTGTTCAGAAGAATACTAATGGCAGGACAAGGGTATACCGATGCGGATAACCAAGCACCACTTTATTTAAGAACCACTGAAGAAATGCTTGAGGAGTTCAGCTATCTGGGTGAAGAAAAAGCCCGGGAAGTGGTAATAGAAAACACAAATCTTATTGCTGATATGATTGAAAGCATCGCCCCGGTACTTGAGGGAACATATCCTCCGAATATAGAGGGTGCGGAGCAGGACATAGAGAATATGGCAATGAGCCGTGCAAAAGAAATTTATGGAGAAGAATTGCCAGAGGTTGTGGCTCAAAGGCTTGAAAAAGAGTTGAATTCCATTATAAAAAATGGGTTTGCTGTTATGTATCTCATAGCACAAAAACTGGTTTCAAAGTCTCTAAGTGACGGATACTTGGTTGGCTCAAGAGGATCTGTCGGATCATCTTTTGTAGCAAATATGTCGGGCATAACAGAAGTTAATTCCTTGCAGCCTCATTATGTATGTGAAAAGTGCAAATATTCTGAATTCATTCTTGACGGTACCTATGACTGCGGGTTTGATATGCCAGAAAAGGATTGTCCTAATTGTGGCAATAAGCTTAAAAAAGACGGTTATGATATTCCTTTTGAAACTTTCCTTGGCTTTGACGGTGACAAGGAGCCTGATATTGACTTGAACTTTTCAGGGGATTATCAGCCTGTAGCACATAAATATACAGAAGAACTTTTTGGAGAGGGCTATGTATTCAGGGCAGGTACAATAGCATCAGTTGCCGAAAAGACTGCATATGGATATGTCAAGAATTATCTTGACGAAAGAGGAATAGTGGTAACAAACGCTGAAATAAACAGGTTGGTAAAAGGATGTACAGGTATAAAGAGAACTACAGGACAGCATCCTGGCGGAATAATGATAGTACCCAAGGATAAGGAAATATTTGATTTTTCACCAATACAGCGTCCTGCGGATGACACCCAATCAGAAATAGTAACTACACACTTTGACTACCATTTTCTTCATGGAAGTATACTAAAGCTTGATATTCTGGGCCATGATGATCCTACGGTAATCAGAATGCTTGAAGATTTAACAGGAGTGGATGCCAGAACAATTCCTATAGGTGAGGAAAAAACCATGAGTTTGTTCAGCAGCACTGAAGCACTTGGTGTGAAACCTGAAGATATAGGAAGTGAGACAGGAACTTTTGCTATTCCAGAGTTCGGAACAAAGTTTGTAAGACAAATGCTTCTAGACACAAAACCCCAATCCTTTTCTGAATTGATTAGGATATCAGGACTTTCACATGGTACTGATGTTTGGCTTAATAATGCTCAGGATTTAATCAGAGATGGAATCACCACTCTATCACAGAGTATATGCTGTCGTGACGATATAATGATTTACTTGATGCACGCAGGATTACCCCCAAAAACTGCCTTCAAGATAATGGAGGATGTACGTAAGGGGAAAGGTGTAAAAGACGAGTATGAGGCAATAATGAAAGAAAATAACGTTCCTGATTGGTATATTCAGTCATGTAAAAAAATAAAGTACATGTTCCCCAAGGCCCATGCTGCTGCGTATGTTATGATGGCGTTCAGAATAGCCTGGTTCAAGGTATACTATCCTGAGGCATTCTATGCAACATACTTTACGGTAAGAGCTGATGATTTTGATGCTGAAATGATGGCTCACGGTCAGGACAAGGTAAGAAATAAAATAAAGGAATTTGAAATGAAGGGTAATAATATTACTACAAAAGAGAAAAATGTTCTTACTATACTTGAAGTTGTAAATGAAATGTACGCAAGAGGGATAAATTTTCTTCCGATAGATTTATATCGTTCAGAAGCGACAAAATTTATAATTGAAGATAAAAGTATAAGGCCTCCTTTGAATGCACTTCAGGGTCTGGGAGGGGCTGCGGCACAGAACATTGTTGATGCCCGTAAAAACGGAGAATTCCTGTCTATTGACGAGCTTAGGACTAAGGCAAAAATCAGTAAATCCGTTATTGAAATTCTGGAAAGAAATAACGTACTGGAAGGAATGCCGGAGAGTAATCAGCTTTGTTTGTTTTAGTAATCAAATATAAAAAGTACTTTAAAATATAAGCAATTTTTTATAAAACAGCAATAAACTGTTGATAATTAGATATAATAGTGATATAATACACTAGGATAGAGGTTTAATAGACTTGACTACCGAGAGTGGGAAATCCCACTCTTTATTGTTTATCCGAACTCTATTAGGTCTTAAAATAGTATAACTGGGTAAACTTATAACAAGGGCAGTAAGCTGTCTGGTTCATGTTGAAATAATTACAAGGGCACTTATAGTGCCTACGTTTTTGTGTTTCAAAAATTTGTGCCATTAAATATAGAAAGAGGCAACACTGAACCGGTCTTAAACCCTAACTACGGAGGCAGAAAAAAACATGAAGAAAAATATTCAGCAAACTATAACAGAGCTTGTATCACCGGTCGTAGAAAATTTAAACTATGAGTTGGTGGATGTTGAGTATATTAAAGAAGGTGCCAACTGGTACTTGAGAGTTTATATCGACAAGCCCGGCGGTATCAGTATTGATGATTGTCAGGCAGTTAGCGAACAGATAAGTGATTTACTTGACAAAAACGATCCTATTGATCAGAGCTATTATTTAGAGGTATCTTCACCAGGCCTTGACAGACCATTGAAAACAGAGAAAGACTTTACTAAATATAAGGGAGAACTTGTTGAAGTAAAGGTTTTTCAACCTATAGACGGCAAAAAAGTATTTGAAGGCGAATTGGTTGGCTTAAAGGATAATTTTATTGTGATTAATCAAGATGGCCACGATGTCCAGTTTGAAAGAGACAAGGTTGCTATAGTAAAAAGGGTTATTAAATTTTAAATATTTGATTAGTAAACGGAGGTTGACAAGAAGATGAGCGCTGAGTTGATATTAGCTCTTGAACAGCTGGAAAAGGAAAAAGGAATCAAGAAGGAAATAATTATTGAGGCTATTGAAGCTGCACTTATTTCTGCATATAAGAAAAACTTTGGTTCAGCAATGAATGTTAAAGTCAATATAGATAGGGTAACAGGGGATGTAAAAGTATTTGCACTCAGGAAAGTTGCTGAAAATCCTGATGTTGAGGCAATGGATATATCCGTTGGGGAGGCTGCAAAGCTTAATCCTACACTTGAAATAGGGGACTACGTTGAATTGGAAGTAACTCCAAGGTCCTTTGGTAGAATAGCTGCCCAAACAGCTAAACAGGTAGTTGTTCAAAAACTGAGAGAAGCAGAAAGAGGAATTATTTACGATGAGTTTTATAATAAGGAAAGCGACATTGTAACGGGAATAATTCAAAGGATAGAAAAGAGAAATGTAATAGTAGACCTTGGTAAAACTGAAGCAGTTCTTGGACCTACTGAACAGACTCCCGGTGAAGAATACAGATTCAATGAACGTTTGAAGTCCTACATTGTAGAGGTTAAAAAGACTACAAAAGGTCCTCAGATTATGATTTCAAGAACACATCCAGGCCTTGTAAAAAGGCTTTTTGAATTAGAAGTGCCTGAAATACATGATGGTACTGTTGAAATAAAAAGTATCTCAAGAGAGCCGGGTTCAAGGACTAAAATAGCTGTGTACTCTAAAGATGAAAATGTAGACCCTGTTGGAGCTTGTGTAGGACAAAAGGGTACCAGAGTTCAGGCTATAGTTGATGAACTCAGAGGCGAAAAAATTGATATCATTAAATGGAGTAACGATCCAAAAGATTATATATCAAGCAGCTTAAGTCCTGCTAAGGTCGTAAGGGTAGACGTGGACGAGGATGAAAAGTCTGCAAAAGTTGTGGTTCCTGACTATCAGCTTTCATTAGCTATAGGAAAGGAAGGCCAGAATGCAAGGCTTGCTGCAAAGCTTACTGGTTGGAAAATTGATATAAAAAGTGAATCCCAACTGAGACAGTCAATTGAGAAACAACTCTTTGACGATAGTATAAACAGTGGCTTTTTTGACGAAACAGATACAGACAGTATAAATTATGATAATAATGACCATGAAGATTTTACGATTGAATGACCCTTTACCACCTTTAGGGGAATTTTGAGATATTAAACTAAAATATGGAAGGTGTGGATGGATGAAGCAAAAAAGGATTCCATTGCGTATGTGCCTTGGCTGTAAGGAAATGAGGCCAAAGAGGGAATTAATACGCGTGGTAAAAAATAATGAGGGAGAAATCAGTATTGATCTCGTTGGTAAAAAGCCTGGCAGAGGTGCATACATATGCAGAAGTGCCCATTGTCTTGAACAGGCGATTAAGGCTAAAAGACTGGAAAAGGCTTTTGAGACTACAATTGACATGGACATTTATGATAATCTAAAAAACCAATTGGAGGAAAACGATGGATAAGGTTTATTCCTTATTAGGACTTGCAAAGAAGGCAGGTCAGCTGTTATCAGGCGATGAAACCTGTGAAAGGACAATAAAGTCTGGAAAAGCTGAACTTGTTGTCGTTGCAAAGGATGCTTCTGAAAACACGAAGGACAAATTTAAAAGTATGTGTAATTACCACTCTGTTCCGTACAGGGAGTATGGACTAAAGCTTGAAATTGGCAAGTATACGGGCAAAGATTTAAGAGCGGTAGTTTCAATTATATCAAAAGATTTTAAAAATGGCCTTCTTAAATTAATAGATAATTCAACAAACGAAACAGGGGGTGAAGGTTTTGGAAAAAGCTAGAATATACGAGCTTGCCAAAGAACTTAATACTACAAGTAAAAGGTTAATGGAAAAGCTTGCTGAGATAAATATACACGTCAAAAATCATATGAGCCTTCTTGAACCTCATGAATTAGATGCACTATATAATCATATAGGTGTTATAAGACATGATGATAAAAAGAATGAGGTTGGAGAAAGTAATAATACAACAGTAGAAAAGAAGAAAGAAGTAAAAAAGGAAGTAAAGAAAGAAAATAAGAGTGCACCAAGAATTATAAGAACAACTGAAATAATTATTGACACTAAAACAGATGATTCATCGCAGTCAAACAATTTTTCAAAGAATGAAACAAAAAATGTCCAAAAGAAAAATTATAGAAATGATTTTGTTAAAGTAGAATCAAGTACATCAGGGTTAAGACCTGGATTTGTAAGAGAAGTTAAACCAGAATTTAAAAATAAACAGAATTCGGCAGTCAGCAAAAATGAACAAAAAGTATTGCCAAAGGAAGCACCAGTAGCAAAAGAAGAAAGTTTAAGTGGTTCAAAAATAAATCAGGACATTCATAAAGAGGAAAAAATTGTGGCGGATAACAAGGGAAATGAATCTAAGGTATTAAATGATAGCTCAAATGCGGAAGCAGCACAGATAAACAATAAGGTTGCTGCTGAAAAAGAAGGACAAAAAAGTAATAATAAGGCTGAGAGTGATCAATCACCTACACAGCCGGAAATAAAGCCACATCAGAGTGTCGAGACTAAGAATCAGGAAGAGACAGGTTCACCTGATAATAAAGAAGTTCAGGGTAAATCTGAACCTCAGGTAGCTGCTCAAAACGACAACTCATCCGTAAACAACGTTTCGGCAACAGAAAAGCCTGTTCAAAGAACAGATAGACCACAGGGTCAGTTTAATAACCAAAGAACAGACAGACCACAAGGCCAGCACAATAACCAAAGAACAGACAGGCCACAGGGTCAGCACAACAACCAAAGGTCGGACAGACCACAGGGTCAGTACAACAACCAAAGGTCGGACAGACCACAGGGTCAGTACAACAACCAAAGGTCGGACAGACCACAAGGTCAGTACAACAACCAAAGGACAGACAGACCACAGGGTCAGTACAATAACCAAAGGTCGGACAGACCACAAGGTCAGTACAATAACCAAAGAACAGACAGACCACAGGGTCAGTATAATAACCAGAAGTCAGATAGAGCGCAAGGTCAATATGGTAAGAGGCATGATAGACCACAGGGTCAGTCCAGACAACAAAATCTGGATATACCAAAGCCGGATGCTTCGGTAGCACAGGAAGCTTTTGACTCACAGAGAAATGAGGCAAGAAGAGAATTCCAAGGCAGGGATTTCGACAAGAGTGTTAAGAGGGAAGAAAAGCAAAAGAAAGAAACTCCTAAGAACAACAGTTCAGCTACAAAGCAAAGATTCAGGCCTCAGAGGATAGTTATAGAAAAGAAGGGAGTTTCTGAAATTCTATCTGAAGACTATATTTTTAATGAATTTTATAACGATGATGGTAAAAAGAAAAAGCACAAAAATAAAAAGAATGAAAAGGTTAAGGAGAAGTACATTCCTCCTAAGGCAGTACTTACTTCAATAACTATTCCAGAGTCGCTTACAGTAAAAGATTTGGCTGAGTCTCTTAAAAAGACATCTACAGAAATTATTAAGAAATTGATGGCTTATGGAGTAATGGCGACTCTCAATAACGAGATTGATTTTGAAACAGCTACCATAATTGCTGAAGAATACGGAGTAAAGACAGAGAAAGCTGTTCAGGTAAGCGAAGAGGATATACTATTTGATGATGATGAAACTCAGGATGAATCAAAGCTTAAGCCAAGACCTCCAGTTGTCGTTGTAATGGGACATGTTGACCATGGTAAAACTTCATTACTGGATGCTATCAGAAGTGCACATGTTATAGACAGCGAAGCAGGTGGAATTACACAGCATATTGGAGCTTATATGGTTAAGGCAAATGACAGGCTTATAACTTTCCTGGATACACCGGGTCACGAAGCGTTTACTGCAATGCGTGCTAGAGGAGCTCAGGTAACAGATATTGCAATACTCGTTGTAGCTGCTGATGATGGTGTTATGCCGCAGACTATTGAAGCAATTAACCATGCAAAGGCTGCCAATGTATCAATTATAGTTGCAATAAATAAGATAGATAAACCAGGTGCAAATCCTGATAAGGTTAAGCAAGAACTTACAGAATATGGAATTGTTGCGGAAGAATGGGGCGGAGATGCAATAATGGTTCCTGTTTCCGCAAAAAAGAGAGAAAATATAGATCAATTACTTGAAATGGTACTTTTGGTTGCAGATATGCTTGAATTGAAGGCAGACCCTGAAAGACAGGCAAAAGGTACAGTTATCGAAGCTAAGCTTGATAAGGAAAGAGGACCTGTTGCTACTGTTCTTGTACAGAGAGGTACATTGAAAATCGGAGATTCGTTAATTGCAGGTTCAGCATTTGGTAGAATCAAAGCAATGACAAGCGACAAAGGTTATTCAATCAAAGCAGCAGGACCTTCAATGCCGGTTGAAATACTAGGTTTGGACGAGGTTCCTGAAGCAGGAGAAGTATTCTATGCAGTAACTGATGAAAAAGTAGCAAAGCAGCTTGTTGAGAAGCGTAAGTTCAAACAGAAGGAACAACAATTTAAAGCAACTGCAAAGGTTACTCTTGAGGATCTGTTTACTCAGATAAAAGAAGGTAAAGTAAAAGATTTAAATATTATAATAAAAGCAGATGTTCAGGGTTCAGTTGAAGCCGTAAAGCAGTCTCTTGAAAAATTGAGCAATGAAGAGGTAAGAGTCAAGATTATACATGGTGCGGTTGGTGCCATTACCGAATCAGATGTAACTTTAGCTCAGGTATCAAATGCTATAATCATTGGTTTTAATGTAAGACCGGGTGCAAATGTTACTGAGGCTGCAAAGAATGCAGAAGTTGACATGAGACTGTACAGCGTTATTTACAAGGCAATAGAAGATGTACAGGCTGCTATGAAGGGTATGCTTGAACCAACCTATCAGGAAGTAGTACTCGGACATATTGAAATCAGGCAGACATTTAAGGTTTCAGGTGTGGGAACCATCGGTGGTGCTTATGTAACTGACGGTAAGGTACAGAGAAATTCCGAGGTTAGAGTTGTTAGAGATGGTATTGTTATCCATGAAGGTAAACTTGCTTCTCTCAAGAGGTTCAAAGACGATGTTAAGGAAGTTACTCAAGGCTTTGAATGTGGTGTATCTATAGAGCGTTTCAATGACATTAAGGAAGGCGATGTAATCGAAGCCTTCATTATGGAGGAAGTAAAGAGATAACAACAATAGTACTGTAATTAAAATAGGTTGAAGTTGGAGGTTTGTCCAATTCAGCCTATTTACATATTAAAATGAAATTTGAATATGAATTGACATACTGTATTTAACCACAGATAAATGTCAATAATTGCAATAGTATAATTGTATGATTAGCCTCCTTTATTCTTTGCATGTGAATAAGGGAGAAGTATTAAAAAAATATTCAGCCGATAGCGGCAGACGGAGGCTAATAGTATGGCAGATAGAATAGTAAGAATATCAGAAGAAGTAAAAAAGGAAATAAGCAATATAATTCAAAATGAAATAAAGGATCCTAGACTTCCAAATATGGTTAGTATAATTTCATGTACTGTAACCAAAGATTTAAGATACGCAAAGGTATTTATCAGTGTTTTAGGAGATGACGAGCAAAAGAAAAATGCAATTAGTGCTTTAAAGAGTGCAGCAGGTTTCATAAGACGTGAGCTTGGGCATAGAGTACAGCTCAGATATACACCTGAAATACACTTTGAACTTGATACTTCTATTGAACATGGTATTCATATTAACAAGCTTCTTGATGATGCTAAAAAGGAATTTACCGAGTAGCATGTTTAATTAATTTTATCGGGGGATAAAACGATGGAAAAAGAAATAATAAAGGCAATTGAAAAGGCAGAAAGCATAGCTATTTTTCCCCATGTTTCTGCCGATGGAGATGCTATAGGTTCATCCCTGGCTTTGGCTTTGGCAATAAAGAAAGCCGGCAAAAAGGTAATTGTGTATATGGAAGAAAGTATACCTGACAATTACAAATTCCTTCCTGGAATTGAGCTTGCGAGATTTATAAGTGAAAGCGATGAAGTTATGGGATTGAATATTGCACTCGATACTGGTGACAACGGAAGGCTTGGTACAAGAGCAGACCGCTTTTTTAAGGCTCCAGTTACCATAAACATTGATCACCATATTACAAATACTAAATTTGCTCAGTATAACCATGTTGATGCTTCTTCGGCTTCAACAGGTGAACTTATATTTTTACTTCTCAATGAAATTGGATATGAAATAGATACCGATATGGCAAAGTGCCTTTATACTGCCATTGCAACAGACACAGGTGGTTTTAAGTACGGCAATACAACTGCCGAAACCCATAGGACAGCAGCAGAGTTGCTATCGACAGGTATTGATGTTGCTGATCTGTCACAGAAAATATTTGATAATACATCTTTTGTAAAGCTTAAGCTTACCCAGAAAGCAATAGAGCTTCTCGAGCTGTATGAAAATGATTTGCTGGCCGTAACAGTTATAACACAAGACATATTACGGCTAACAGGAGCTAAAGATGAGGACTGCGATGGACTTGTAAATATCGGAAGGTCCATAGTAGGAGTTGAGGTTTCGGTTTTAATAAAAGAAAAAAGTAATAATGAAATTCGTGTGAATTTAAGGTCAAAAGCGTATGTAGACGTTTCTGAAATTGCAGCCTCTTTTGGCGGAGGTGGACATAAAAGGGCTGCCGGGTGTACAATAAATGGCAGTATATCAGACGTTAAAGAGCAATTGATAAACACTATTAAGGACAAACTTAAACGGGGATAAGTATGAATGGTATTTTAAATGTTTTAAAGCCTGCAGGAATGACATCCTTTGATGTAATTGGATGTATGAGAAAAATAACCGGTCAAAAAAAGATTGGACATGCAGGTACTCTTGATCCTTCAGCTGTTGGAGTTTTACCGTTATGTATTGGTAATGCTACCAAAGCTTTAGAATTTATGATAGACAAGGATAAGGTTTACCGTGCAGAGTTGACATTGGGAATTTCAACTGATACCCAGGACTCTTCCGGCATAGTATTGGATTCATTTCCCGTGGAAGTTAATGATGATGAAATAAAAAAAACAATCATGAGTTTTGTCGGTGCTATTCAGCAGCTTCCTCCAATGTATTCAGCTATAAAGATTGGAGGTAAGAAGCTTTATGAATTAGCCAGACAAGGTCAGACTATAGAACGGGAAGCAAGGACCATTGAAATATATAATATAGACCTTATCAGAATTTGGGATGATTGTGTAACATTTGAAACTGAAGGAGTAGCAAAAGAGTTTACAGTAAAAAAAGTCCTTTTTGATGTTCACTGCTCAAAGGGAACATATATAAGAACATTATGCAATGATATTGGAGAAAAGCTTGGTTGCGGCGGTCATATGTCATTTCTCGTTAGAAAGAGAGCAGGACAGTATGACCTTGACAACGCTTTGACAATTGAAGAAGTAGTACATTTGTCGGAAACCAAATCTCTTGAAGGTTACTTATTGCCTGTTGAAAAGATATTTGAAGAGTATGATAGTATAAATTTGAATAAGGAAGAACTTTTCAAGTATAATAACGGAGTCTGGTTGGAAGTAGGAAGAAATAAATATAAAAAAACTTTTTACAGAGTATATGATAATAATAATTTTCTCGGGCTGGGAGAAGTTTTTGAAAAGGGAAATACTTTTTATTTAAAATCAAAGAAGTTCTTTAAATGACGAAAGTTAAGGAGACATTATATGCAGGTTATTCATTCAAATGATTCTAATAATATATTCAACTGTTATACTGGTGTCGGCCTTGGTAATTTTGACGGCTTGCATATAGGACATATGGCACTTATTAACACACTAATAAGAGAATCAAAATTAAACGGGCTGTCATCGGTGGTATATACTTTTACAAAACATACTGAAAATATTCTGAGAAAAAAGCTTATTACGCCTCTTCTTCTTACAGAAACAAAGAAAATAGAACTTTTAAGTGAAACTACTCTTGATTATCTTTATCTTGACGAGTTTAATGAAGCATTTTCAAGAATGTCTCCTGAGGAATTTGTTGTTAATATTCTTAAAAATAAGCTAAATATAAAGCTTGCTGTTGCAGGCCATGACTACAGATTTGGCTATAAGGGTGAGGGAGACATACCTTTATTAAAAGAATTTGGAAAGAAGTATGGATTTAAGGTAGTAGTTATCCCGCCTATTACCTGTGATGGTGAGATAATAAGCAGTACCAGTATTAGACAATCTATTATCAGCGGAAATCTTGAAACAGCTTATAAACTGTTGGGGAGAAATTATTCAATTATTGCTGAGGTTGTTAATGGGAGGCGTGTAGGTAATACAATAGGTTTTCCTACAGCAAACATACATCCTGAAAAGTTTCTTGTACTGCCCCACAATGGTGTATATATTACCAAAACCCTTCTAAACGGGAAACTATACAATAGTATGACTAATGTGGGCTATAACCCTACTTTTGAGGATGTAAAACAGATAACAGTTGAGACTCATATTATGGACTTTAATCAGGATATATATGGTAAAAAAATTGAAGTGTTTTTCTTGAAAAAAATACGTGATGAAAAGAAATTTAACAATGTAGAAGAATTGGTAAATCAAATCACAAAGGATATGAAGATTGCAAGAGATTACTTAAGCATAGTTAGTTAGGAGATAAATTATAGTTATATATGACAGGTTACAGAATTATCATAACAGGTATTGTACAGGGAGTTGGCTTCAGACCTTTCATTTTTAATCTTGCTGAAGCTTTTGGTCTGAAAGGTTGGGTAGGCAACTATGACAGTAACGTAATAATAGAGATTGATGGGGATTCTCATATGGTAGCCGATTTTATAGATGAAATAAAAAAATCGGCACCAGTTTTATCGGTAATTGAATCAATAGAATATAAAGAGATAGAATATCAAGGCTTTAGGAATTTTGAAATAAGGCACAGTCATAAGGATTCCAAGGGGCCTGTTTTCATTTCACCAGATGTTGCAACTTGCCGTGATTGCCTTAGAGAGATGAAAGATAAAAACGACAGAAGATATAAGTATCCATTTATAAACTGCACCAACTGCGGTCCGAGGTTTACCATAATCAAGAATATCCCATATGACAGGGATAAGACTACTATGGACTGTTTTGAAATGTGTGAAAATTGCAGGCAAGAGTATACAAAACCTTCAGACAGACGGTATCATGCGCAGCCTGTTTCCTGTCATGACTGCGGTCCGAGTCTAAGTGTTGCCGATGAATCAGGTAAAGTGATACAAGATATAAAAACCAGCAGTCAATGTATAAAGTATATTACTGATATGATTAAAAAGGGCTATATTGTTGCTATTAAAGGCATAGGAGGATATCACCTGGCATGCGATGGATTGAATAATAAGGCCGTTGAAAGACTCAGATACAGAAAACATAGAGATGACAAGCCATTTGCACTTATGGTAAAAGATTTAAAAACAGTTGAGAAGTACTGTATAATAAGTCCTGCTGAAATGAGTATACTAAATTCACCTGCAAGTCCTATAGTTTTACTTGAAAGAATTGATTACGGTATACTGCCAGATGCCATTGCTCATCTTAACAGGTATCTTGGGGTTATGCTTCCCTATACTCCCATTCATCATCTGCTGTTTGAAGAAGAAGGCTTTCCGGAGCTATTGGTTATGACCAGCGGAAATTTAAGCAGTGAACCTATTTTTTACAGGGATGAGGAAGCGATGGAAGGACTTGAGGGAATTGCAGATGCCTACCTTACAAACAACAGGGAGATTTATATAAGAACTGATGATTCAGTAACCAGAATATTCAGGGACAAAGAGTATATCATCAGAAGGGCGAGAGGTTATGTGCCTAAACCCATCCATATAAATATTCAAGAACTGCTTGGTTTGGATGAAGATGTTGAAATACCGTCAATACTTGCCTGCGGAGGAGAGCTCAAAAATGTTTTCTGTCTGAATAAAGGAAAGAACTTTTATTTGAGTCATCATATTGGGGATTTAGAAAACGAAAGTACAAATATTGCTTTTCGTAGTGGGATTGAACACTTTAAAAGATTGTTTGATATTTTACCTCGGTGTATTGCGTATGATCTTCACCCCAATTACTATTCAACTCAATATGCACTTAGTCAACCAGACATTGATAAAATTGCAGTTCAACATCACAAGGCACACATTGCCTCTTGTATGGCAGAGAACCTGCTGAAAGGTAATGTAATAGGAGTTTCCTTTGATGGAACAGGCTACGGTGAGGATGGTAACATATGGGGCGGAGAATTTTTTACGGGAGGTTATTTTGGTTTTCGCAGAGTCGGACATCTGGACTATGTTATGATGCCGGGAAGTGATTCGGCAGTAAAACATCCATGGCGTATGGCTTTAAGTTATTTATACGCCTCAGAGAAGGACATGTTTGACAATATAATGGAAATTACGGATAGGCTTCCCGCATTTAAAAATAGAAATAAGGAAGAGATTATTTTTACATTAAAAATGCTTGAAAAGAGAATAAACAGTCCTCTGACTTCAAGTATGGGTCGTTTTTTTGATGGGGTTTCGGCTTTACTCGGTATAAAGACAGATATCAGCTATGAAGGACAGGCGGCTATTGAACTGGAGTACTATGCTGATGTTTGCTGTACTGAGCCATATTACTTTGATATTGAAAATTCAGAAGAAGGCTTTAAAGTTAATACAAGCAGCATTATTAAGCAGATTGTTAATGATATTCTGACAGAAAACGGGTTGGAATACATATCTTCCAGATTTCATGCCACAATAGCGGATATTGTACTTCAAGGATGTTTGAATATCAGAAACAGAAGTAATTTGAATAATGTTGTTTTAAGCGGAGGAGTATTTCAAAATATAACTCTTCTTCAAATAACAGTTGATTTACTGGAAAAGCAAGGATTTAAGGTATTTGCCCATTCTCAGGTTCCATCAAATGACGGAGGAATTTCATTGGGACAGTCAATAATGGCAATTGCAGAAATGTTGAAAAAGAAAGAGCATGATTTTCCAACTCTTGAAGATTGAAATGTAACTTAGCAGGGTATATACTCATTAATGTGTGTAAATGTATAAATTTTTATTTATAAAATATAGTTGATTGATAAATATAATAATAGGAGGATTAATATATGTGTTTAGGATTGCCTGCAAAGGTTGTAAGTATTGATGGAAACAGCGGTAATGTTGAAATGATGGGAGTAACAAACAAGGTTTCAATAGAGCTTTTGGATGACGTACAGGTGGGTGACTATGTTCTTGTGCATGCAGGATGTGCCATACAGGTTCTTGATGAGGAAGAGGCACTTAGAACTATTGATATTTTCAACGAAATAAAGGAGCTAGGCATTAAATGAGAAACTATATAGATGAATTCAGGGACAGCGAAGTTATAAGTAAAATTGTGCAAAGTCTTCAAGGTTACTCTGGGCCCAGACTAAAGATAATGGAAGTATGCGGAACTCATACAATGGCTATTTCAAGATATGGACTCCGCTCGCTTTTGCCCCCTCAGATAGAATTGATTTCAGGGCCGGGATGCCCAGTCTGCGTAACGTCTACATCATATATTGACAGTGCTACAGAACTTGCAGATAATAAAAATGTTATTATTACAACTTTCGGGGATATGATGAGAATCCCGGGGAATAACAGTACACTAATTCACAAAAAGGCTCAAGGCAGCAACGTCCAAATGGTATATTCTCCCCTTAATGCAGTAGAATTGGCGAGAGAAAATCCAGATAAGGAGGTTGTTTTTTTATCAGTTGGTTTTGAAACAACAACTCCGGTAATAGCACTATCTGTATCAAAGGCAAAAAGTGAGGGCATTAAGAATTATTCGGTTTTAACTGCAAACAAGACTATGCCCGAAGCAATAAAAACTTTGGCAGGAGACAAAGAATTGTTGATTGATGGATTTTTGTATCCGGGACATGTTTCTGCAATAATAGGTACAGACTTTTTTAATTATGTTGCGTATAATATGCAAAAGCCAGGTGTAGTAGCAGGTTTTGAACCTTTGGACATCCTATATTCCATTAAAGTACTGATAGATAATATTACAAATGGGAAAATAATTTTAGAAAATATGTATTCTAGAATTGTATCAAAGGAAGGAAATGTAAAGGCACAGCAAAAAATGTATGAAGTTTTTGAGCCTGTGGATTCAGTTTGGCGTGGAATGGGAATGATTCCTAAATCAGGTCTTGGCCTTGTAAAAAATTACGAAATGTTCGATACTGCAAAAAAGTTTGATATTAAGCAAAAGGATACACCTGAGCCAAAAGGATGTTTGTGTGGTGAGGTTCTTAAGGGGAAAAAACGTCCTTTAGACTGCAAACTTTTCAAAAAAAGATGTACTCCGGAAAACCCGGTAGGTTCGTGTATGGTTTCTTCTGAAGGAACCTGTGCTGCTTATTATAAATATGGAGGATAAAATGGAAAAAAACATGATAACCATAGCTCACGGTAGCGGAGGTACTGCTACTTCAAAGCTGATAGAGCAAATATTTAAGAAGCATTTTAGCAATGATATACTGTCACAAGGTGATGACAGTGCTAGATTGAATCTAGGCGATGCAAGGAATCTGGTATTTACTACTGACAGTTTTGTTGTGACTCCCATTTTTTTTAATGGCGGCAACATAGGTAAGCTGGCAGTATGCGGTACTGTTAACGATTTGGCAACAAGCGGAGCCAAGCCTCTTTATTTAAGCTGCGGATTTATTATAGAAGAGGGCTTTGGTATGGAAGAGTTGGAGAGAATAGTTGAAGCTATGAGTGCAACTGCCAGTGAGTGCGGTGTCAAAATAGTAACAGGCGACACTAAGGTAGTTCAAAAGGGAGCGGCTGACAAAATATTTATAAATACTTCAGGCATAGGGATAGTCCCAGATGGATTAAACATTTCTGGTAGAAATGCTATGGTTGGAGACAAAATTATTGTATCTGGCACCATAGGCGACCATGGAAGCAGTATTTTTCTCGAAAGGGAAAGCATAGGTTTTAATGCTGATATAAAGAGTGATTGTGCTCCTTTATCCGGCATGGTTCAAGATATATTATCTGTTGTGCCGGACGTTCATGTTTTAAGAGACCCTACCAGGGGAGGAGTAGCCACAACCCTCAATGAGATAGCTCTTCAAAGTAATGTTTCAATTTTGATAAGAGAAGACAGCTTACCTGTTAAAAGAGAGGTTCAGGGCGTCTGCGAGCTTTTGGGGATGGACCCTTTATATATGGCTAATGAAGGGAAAATGCTTTGCTTTGTGAGTGAAGATAAGGCGGATAAAGTGTTGGAAGCTCTTCATAAGAACAAATACGGAAAAGATGCAAGGATAATAGGAGAAGTGACTGGGGCAGGTGAACCAAAGGTTCTGCTAAAGGCACTTAGTGGTGGTAACAGAATTATCAGTGTTCTTGCAGGGGATCAGCTCCCTCGTATATGCTAATTTTATTTTGGGGGGCGAAAAAAATTGATTATATCAATAAAGAATTTAGGTAAAGTTTATAAAAATGGACAGATAGAGGTTGAGGCGTTAAGGAATGTTAATGTAAATATAGACAAAGAAGAATTTGTTGCAATAATGGGGCCGTCAGGCTCAGGAAAATCAACGTTAATGAACATTATTGGCTGTCTTGACAAATCCACTACAGGTGAATATTGGCTGGATGGAGTCAATATTTCTACTCTAAATGAAATTGAACTGGCAAAGGTTAGAAACCGAAAAATAGGTTTTGTTTTTCAGTCATTCAATCTACTTCCAAGAATTACTGCACTGCAAAATGTAGAACTTCCAATGATATATGCGGGGGTAGGTGCTAAGGAAAGACGCAAAAGAGCTATGCTGGCATTGGAGAGGGTTGGACTTGAGAAAAGGCTGCATCATAAACCTAACGAAATGTCCGGAGGACAGAAACAGAGGGTTGCTATAGCCAGATCCCTTGTCAATTCTCCCGCTATTATACTTGCCGACGAACCAACAGGAAACCTTGACAGTACGGCAGGGGAAGAAATAATGACAGTATTTCAGGACTTGAATCGTGAAGGAGTTACTATTGTACTTGTTACTCATGAGCCGGACATTGCGGAGCATACTAAAAGAATATTACGCTTTAAAGACGGTATGCTAAGAAGCGATGAAATAGTCCAGAACCCACTTGACGCAAGAACTGTATTAAGTCAGTACAAGGAAGAAGCTTAGAAGTTGATTACTTATATATATAATTTTTGCCGCAATAAGTGGCCACGGAGGTAATATGATGGAAGAAAATACGCAAGTATCTGTTAACGGAGTTGTTAATCTCCCGCAAAAAAGTGAGATGAATTTTTTTAAAAGAGTGGCAGGAGTATTTTTATGGCCGGGTAAAGTAATGGAGAACCTTGCTGAAAGGCCCAGGATAGCTTTTCCTTTTATTTTTTTGCCAGTTGTTCAACTGGTTGCTGTTCTCGCAATGATTCCAATGTATAAAGAGTTTGTAAGGACTGGCACAGAAGAATTGGTTTTTCAACAAAATCTTGAAATGACTGCAGAGCAACTTAACAATGCCGTAAATCTTGCTACGATTACAGGACCAGTTGCAGGGGCTATAGGTGTTGTTATAACCTGGGTTCTTGGTGCCTTGATTTTGTGGGGAATCATTAAAATATTCAAGGGACAGGGAAGTTTTAAACAGGTACTATCTATAACTGGGTATGCCGGCGTGATTACAATACTTTCAACCGTGGTACATATAATTAAAACAAATATTACAGGTGTTTACGACCTTATGAGCTATACCAGTATTGCTGTACTAATGCCTAAGATGGAAGGAAACTTTATATATGGTATGGCAAAATTTTTGGACGTGTTCAGTATATGGCAATATGTAGTAATTGCTATAGGTGTTGCAGCAGTTAGTAAGATGCCAAAAAAGAAAGCGTATTTGATTGTAGCTGCTATATTTGTTATTCAAGTGTTGTATGCAGGGATAACAGAATTTAGAATATCAGGAATACTATAGAAATTTTCTCGGGGACACGGAGGTTGAAATGAAAAAGAAGATATTTATTGGGGTGAGCCTGGCTGTTGTTATAGTGGCTCTAATTACTGTGGGTGTTGTGAAAAATGCCGGCTCAGTGGGTTCCGGTGCTGTTTTTACAGTACAGACTGGTGAAATAAAAAAAGGTGATGTCAGTTCATTTATTTCTGCAAATGGTATAGTTTCTGAAATAGAAAAATCTGAGGTATACATTGATAATCCAGTGAAAGTGACCAAACTATATGTTAAGCAAAACGACACTGTTAAAAAGGGACAAAAGCTTGCAGATATAGATTTAGATGATCTGAATACCCAGCTTGAAACTCAAAAACTCCAGAAGAAAAGTCAGGAATTGCTGTTAAAAAAGGCAATGGCATCTGATACAACCATCAGTACTGTAAACAATCAGAATGAAATAAAGGCAGCAGAAAATGATGTTGCTTCAAAACAGAGGGCCTATGAACAGGCACTTAAAAACCGCAACGAAAAAAAGGCTTTATATGATGCAGATGCTATATCAAAAGCTGAACTTGATAGTGCTGAAAATACATTAAAAGATGCCCAGGATATGCTTAGTGTTGCAAAATTAACACTTCAGGCAAAGAAAGATGCCCAAAACGAGACCAGTAAAGCAAACAGTAAATCTAAAACAATTCAGCAAATAGATATTGAGTCACAGAAAATAGCAATACAAACAACAGAATTATCAATTAAGGATCTCGAAAATAGGATTAAGAAATACAAGGCATTGATGTTTAGTACAATGGATGGGATAGTTTCTCAGGTAAATGTTGCAGAGGGTTCTTATACAATAGCAGGCCAGCCTGTGTTCGTGGTTATTAATCCAAATAAGTTAGAAGTTAAGCTTAATATTAATGAATTTAATGCCAAACTTTTGAAGCCTGGACAAGCTGTGGAAATAAACGGAGATTCCATTCCTGAAACAGAAGAAGTTACAGGTAAGGTTAAAAGCGTTGCTCCTATAGCAAAGTCTAATACCACCAACACCGGTTCTGCTGAAACGGTTATTCCTGTAGTTGTCAGCATTGATAATATTACTCCTTCTATGAAGCCTGGTATCACTGTAAGTTGTGATATTAAAACTGTAGATATTTCAAATGTACTTACTGTGGACCTTGATATGCTGGGGCAGGACAAAGATGATAATAAATATGTATTTGTAATAAGCCCTGACAAAAAGACTATGCATAAAAAGAAAATTGAGCTTGGCACAACTTCGGATATGAAAGCAGAATTGGTAGGAGGCGGATTAAAGGAAGGCGATCTAGTTGTTATGAATCCAACTCCTGCTTATAAGGATGGAGCCCGTGTTAAAATTAAAGATTAGTAAACGGGATTGGAGGATAAACAGAAAATGAATATAATTGAGAGCTTCAAACAGGCTTTATCCAGTCTCAGAGCAAACAAGCTCCGCTCCGTCCTGACGATGATTGGTATAATTATGGGTGTATTTTCGGTTATAACTATCGTGGCAATCGGAAATGCGACGCAAAGCTATGTAGATAGCGAATTTGCAAAAATCGGAGCGAATATACTGATTGTCTCTTACAAGACTGATAGCCTGAGTACCAATGATATGCTGGTCAGCGATGATCTGAAAGCAATAAGTAAAAGCGTTAAAGAGATAAAAAATGTTGGAACAGATGTGAACAGATCAGGAACTATCCGACTTGATAACAAAACAAGAAATGCCAGTATACACGGTATATCATCTCAGTATAAGGACATTGTACCTGTGGATATGGCTCAGGGCAGAATGATAAATGAGATTGATAACTCTACAAGATCAAATGTAGTTGTAATTGATGAAGAATTTGCAGAAGCTAATTTTGGAAAGATAAATCCCATTGGACAAAAACTTAAGGTAACACTTGGCTCAGGAAGTACTTTAAGGCTTAGGGTAATAGGAGTGACAAAAACTGAAGAAACTCCCTTTGGAGGAATGATTAATAATGAAAACAGACCGGTAACCCTTATAATTCCTATGACTACCCTTCAATCATATTATCCTGATTCAGAGCAGTTTAATTATATTTATGTTTCGGTAGATGAAAAGGATAAAACTGCTCTGAAAAACATGGCCGATAAAATAATAAAAACCCTTGAAAATAAGCATGGAAATAAGGATAAATATTCAATACAATTCTATTCTGATTTTCAGGATGGTTTGAATACTGTACTTAATGTTATTTCCTCAGTACTTCTGGTTATAGCTGTAATTACATTGATTGTAGGAGGTATAGGAATAGTGAATATACTTCTGGTTTCTGTAACTGAGCGTATAAGGGAGATTGGTGTGAGAAAGGCTCTTGGTGCTAGAAAACGAGATATAGTAATTCAATTTATAACCGAGTCAATTATACTTACGGGAATAAGTGGTGTAATTGGTATAATTATGGGTATTTTAGGAGGCTTTATAATTTCATCAATAGTAAAAATCCCACCAGTTCTGAATATACAGGTAATTGTACTTGCCTTTTTGGGCTCTATTGCTTTGGGACTGTTGTTTGGAGTTTATCCTGCAAAACGGGCCGCCGACCTTGACCCAATAGAATCACTGAGGTACGAATAAATAGAACTTTCCTTTAAGCGGCCAGCCTTTTTATGGAGCTTGGCCGCTTAAACTTTTCTACTACGGTTTTAAATTCTTCTGCACATTGAGACCAGTGTTCCAGACACCATTCCGATTAGAAAAGCTCCCCCGACAATTCCTAAAGCCATTGTAGTAGAAAGTGAAAATTCTGTATCCTCAGATGTATCAGGCAACTGTTGACTTTTTTTTGTTGTTCTTGCATATTTTCTGTTTCGTCCGTTCAATTATAGCCCTCCCTTTTACGTAGAAACTTTATTTATTCAATTCTATTATTTGCATTAATAACATATTTAATTACTCAATAACTTTGTTTAGCTTGAATATAAACGAAAAATTTTATTATACTATAGTATGATAAGTAAAAATTCTATAATTTGTAATTAAAGGAGTTATTTATGATTGATACCCATGTAGAGGAAAAGCTGTGTAAATTGTTTGAAAAGAATGGGATAACGGTTTACAATATTAAATCTAATAGATTCAAAACAAATACAATTAATATTTTCTTTCATGATAATTTGAATAAGGATACGGTTGCTCTAAACGCACTTTTCCCTTCAGTATTGAGAAGAGGCTGCAAGGGACTTCCTAATATAAAAGAAATTAATTTGTATCTTGAAAAAATGTATGGTGCAGTGTTTGACTGTGGCATTGTAAAAAAAGGCGAAAGACAGATAATACATTTTTATTTTGAATATATTTCAGATAAGTATACTAATGAAAAGCAAAGAAATTTTGAAAAGGCATTTGAATTTCTTATGAATATCATTTTCAGACCTGAGCTAAAGAATGGTTCCTTTAATGAACAGTATGTAGAACAGGAAAAAAATAATCTGAAAATGATTGTCAAAGGCAGAACAAATGATAAGATTCAGTACAGCATGGAAAGATGCTATGAACTAATGTGCAAGGATGAACCATTTGGGCTATATGAATACGGCACGATAGAGCAAATAGATGAAATAACTAATGACAAACTTTACGAGCACTACAAGAAAAAAATAGCATCACTCCCTGCAGAGATTTTTATAACCGGAGAAATGGAAGAGAAAGATGAAGCTTTTATAAAAGAAAAACTGTCACTTGTGGAAAGAAGTCCAACTCAAAAACTGAATTCTAGTATTATATTTAAATGTGTTAAAGAAGTAAAAGAATACGAAGATAAAATGGATGTTAATCAGGCCAAGCTGTGTATGGGTTTCAGAACACATGTACATCCTGCTGATAATGATTATTATGCACTATTGGTTTTTAACGGCTTGCTGGGAGGAGGTATGCATTCAAAGCTTTTTCAGAATGTCAGAGAGAAAGCAGGGCTTGCATACTATGTGTTTGCAGGTTTGGAAAAGTTTAAGGGTTTAATGGTTATTGCAAGTGGTATTGATATTAAGAATAAAGACACTGCTCAAGAAATAATTATGAAACAGTTGGATGAAATACGTTCAGGGAACATAACAGAGTATGAATATGAGGCTACCTTAAAGTCTATAAAAACTGGAATTATGTCACTAAAGGACAGTCAGCTTTATGTAGTAGATTTTTATTTGAGTCAATTGATAAACGGTACACATGATACCATGGAAACCTTGGTTGAAAAAGTAAATAGAGTTACGGTTGATGATATTATCAAGGTGGCAGATAATGTTCAGTTGGATACGATATATTTCTTGACTTCAAAATCACATGAAAACAGCAATTAAAAAAGGTATACGAAGCGGAGGAGCTTATGAATTTTGATACTATTGAATATAAAAAGTATAACGAATTATTTTACCGGTATGAACATTCCAGTGGTTTAAATTGTATAGTAATTCCTAAAAAAGGCTATTACAAAAAGTACGCTACATTTTCTACCCAATACGGTTCCGTAGATAATGAATTTGTCATACCAGGAGAAAGTAAACCCACAAAAGTTCCTGACGGAATTGCACATTTTTTGGAGCACAAGCTTTTTGAGCAAAAAGACGGAAGTGTCATGGATAAGTTTGCAGCTTTGGGCTCAAAACCTAATGCATTTACAAGCTTTAACCAAACTGTATACCTTTTTTCTTGTACAGACTTGTTTAGCGAAAACTTCAAGCTTTTATTAAATTTTGTTCAAAATCCGTATATTACAGATGAAAGCGTTGAACGTGAAAAGAAGATAATAGGTCAGGAAATCAATATGTACCGTGACGATCCAGGATGGCGTGCAAACTTCAATCTACTTAAGGCAATGTACAAGAACCACCCTGTAAGGTATGATATAGCGGGTACTATTGACAGTATAAGTGAAATTACAAAAGAAACCTTGTATAAATGCTATAAGACCTTTTACCATCCATCAAATATGCTCATAACAGTGGTTGGTGACGTGGATCACATTAAAGTTTTTGAGCAGGTTGAGAATTGCATACAGACATCGGATAAGTCTACTGAAATTAAAAGAATCTTTCCAAAAGAAAGTTCGGATATTAACAAAAGTTATATCGAGCAAAATATGCCGGTATCAACACCTATATTTTATATGGGATTTAAAGACAGCAATTTTGACTTAGAAGGTGATGAAATCCTTAGATATGAGATTGCTATAAAAGTTCTGTTGTCAATGCTTATGGGAAAAAGTTCAAGACTTTACGAAGAACTGTATGACAAGAGCCTTATAAATTCCAGCTTTGAAATGGATTTTTCTTTAGAGAATAGTTATGCATATTCAATGTTCGGAGGAGAATCTGTAAACCCGGAAGAGGTTCAGGATATGGTTACAAAGGAAATTAAATTACTGAAAAAACAAGGGCTTGATCAGGAGAACTTTAACAGACTTCTTAACGCTTCAAAAGGAAGATTTTTAAGACAGTTAAATTCACTGGAAAATATATCAAGATCCTTTATAAATTTATATTTTAAGGGGGTTACATTGTTTGATTATCTAGAAGTTTATGATAAAATGAAATTTGATTATATTACAGATGTATTTGACAGTCATTTTGACATTAAGCGCATGGCGTTATCTGTTGTTAAGCAGAAATAAAAAGTGTTTTTGTGGAGGTTAGAAATGGATAGTACATTAGTCAGCTTTCCTGAACTCGGTTGGAGTTTCCAGGTACCAAGAGTTGCTTTCTACATTTTTGGTAAACCAATATACTGGTATGGAATTATTATAGCCGCTGCCTTTTTGATATGTGTGTTATGGGCAATGAAAGATTCAACAAAATACGATCTAATTCCGGATACAATAATAGATTTGATGCTGTTTGCAGCCCCGGCAGCTATAATATGTGCAAGGATATACTATGTTGTTTTCAGTTGGTCTGAGTATAGAGACAACCTCATTGATATTGTGAACCTTAGAAAAGGCGGTTTAGCAGTCTATGGAGGAATAATAGGTGCTATAGTTACTGCTTATTTTGTTGCAAGATATAAAAAAATTCCTACAATGAAGCTTTTTGATTTTGCGATACCCTATGTGGCTCTGGGACAGGCGATTGGGCGTTGGGGGAATTTTTTCAACCAGGAAGCTTTTGGAGCAAATACAAGTCTTCCATGGGGGATGACCAGTTCTACAATAACTTCATATTTAACAAATAAATCCGATTCAATTCAAGAAACGTTAGGTATAACTGTAAATCCTGATTTACCCGTTCATCCAACATTTTTATACGAAAGCTTATGGAGTCTTTTGATTTTTGCATTTCTTATGTGGATGCGAAAAAGAAAGAAATTCAGCGGTGAGATATTCTGCTTGTATTTTATATCCTATAGTCTAGGAAGAGCGTTTATAGAAGGTCTTAGAACAGATAGTCTGATGCTTGGTAATCTAAGGGTGTCACAATTTCTATCTATTATAATGATAATCGCTTTCAGTGTATTGGTGATAGTTCTGAGAAACAAAGCAAAAAATGCAGTGTGTGAAGAGGCAGAAACAGAACCAAGCGTATATGCAAATGTTCTTAAGTATTTGGAAGAAGAACAAGCAGCTGAAAATAATGAGCAAAGCACTGAGAATTTGCAGGAAGCAGACAATACACAGGATGTTGGGGAAGAATCTGGTGAAAATGAACCTGCCAACAGTGAAAACTCACAAGAAGATAATGAAGAAGAAGATAATAAAATAACTGACAGCAAGTAATTTAGGAAAAGGTGAAAAATGTATTTCGTTGAAAAGTCGCAAACATCAAATCCTTATAAAAGATTTGACTACATGTTGTTTATATCGGTTTTAGTATTATCAGCAGTAGGGCTTATTGTGCTCAGCAGTGCAGTAAGAACCAGACCGAATATTCTGAAGTCTCAGATACTTGCTATGATAATGGGAATCGCACTATGTCTTATTTTAAGCATAATAGATTATAAGGATTTAAAGGTTCTCAGTTTATTTATTTTTTTTGGTGCAATGTCTTTGATGGTTCTTGTTTTATTTATAGGCTCTGGAGATGACCTGGGAAGTAGAAGCTGGATGCAAATAGCCGGGTTTAGTGTTCAACCATCAGAATTTGCGAAGATAGCTTATATTATTCTGGCTTCGGTTTTTTTGGAGAGGATCAAAGATAGTACTGAAAAGAATAAATCAGATATTATAAAATTCGTTGTATACTCAATGGTTTCCATAGGTTTTGTACTACTGCAAAAGGATTTGGGAACAGCCCTTGTATTTGTATTTATATTCCTTATATTTATATATATTGCTGGAATCCCTTACAGGTACATATTTATCTTGAGTGGAGGATTACTGCTTTCATTACCTTTTATCTGGGTTTATGTTCTGAATGGAAATAGACGTGAGAGAATTCTTACTTTTATTTCACCTGACAGAGATCCACAGGGGGCCGGATATAATGTAATTCAATCAAAGATTGCAGTGGGCTCAGGACAGTTGTTTGGACAAGGCTACGGAAGTGGGTTGCAAACCCAAAGCAGGAATGTACCAGTAAACGAGTCAGACTTTATTTTCTCGGTGGTTGGAGAAGAGTTTGGATTCATTGGTGCTATTATAATTATAATATTAGCTTTGATAATTCTTTTAAGATGTATTTATATTGCAAAAAACTCAAGTGATTCCTATGGTTCATTTCTTGTAATAGGTGTGACAGGTATGTTTGCATTTAATTTTATTGAAAATATCGGAATGAGCATAGGTCTGCTTCCAGTTACAGGTTTACCACTTCCTTTTGTAAGTGCGGGAGGAAGTGCAGTACTGGCCAATTATATAGCCACAGGTATTGTTTTAAGTGTTTCATCAAGACGAAAAAAAGTACTGTTTAGTACTTAGTGTGTATAGTATTTGTTATTGGGAAATAATCAGATTTACAGGTGCTACATCAAAAACCCATAAAATCTAGTACTACTGACCTATAAAAGGCGGGATTAATATCCTGTCTTTTATTTTTTTTATTCCAATTATCCGAAATATATTGATAATTACTAAGTTTTGCAATAAAATATGTTTATAAGTGGTGAAAAGTGGTGGGAAGTGGAGGAAACTTATTCGGATGTGGGGTGTAAAAATTGTTCTATGGTGAATACCAACATACAATTGACCCTAAAGGAAGAGCAATAGTACCTTCAAAGTTCCGTGAAGGGTTAGGTGAAAAGTTCATACTAACCAAGGGACTTGACGGTTGTTTATTTGCGTACTCATCCGAGGAGTGGACAAGCTTGGAAAACAAGCTAAAATCCTTGCCATTTACCGATAAGGACGTCCGGGCATTTATCAGATTTTTCTTTTCAGGAGCAACTGAATGTGAAGTTGATAAACAGGGAAGGATATTGATACCACAGAATCTGCGCGAATATGCTGCACTTGAAAAAGACATATATGTAATTGGTGTGTCCTCAAGAGTAGAAATATGGAAAAAGGAAGCATGGGAAGCTTACAATAGCGATGATAACATCAGCGCGGATAAAATTGCGGAAAAGATGGCATTACTTGGTATATAGCCGGAAAAACTTTGAGGTGAATAATGGAATTTAAACATAAATCCGTATTACTTGATGAGTGTATAGAAAATCTGAATATAAATCAGGAAGGTATTTATGTTGACGGTACAATTGGAGGAGCGGGACATTCATCAGAGATATATAAAAGACTAGGTGAAAAAGGCTGTTTGATAGGTCTCGACCAAGATAACTTTGCTGTAGAAACATCGGTTAAGAGGCTAGGTGGAATTAATTCTTCAGCAGATTTCAGGGTTGTAAATACCAATTTTAAAAATATACGTAATGCCTGTTCCGAGTTAGGAATTTATGAAGTAGACGGTATTCTTCTGGATTTGGGAGTTTCCTCACATCAATTGGATGAAGCATCCAGAGGATTTAGTTACCAACATGATGCACCACTTGACATGAGAATGGATAGAAAGTCCAGCCTGTCGGCTTACGACGTGGTAAACAAGTATTCCGAGGAGGATATATACCGAATTATCCGTGACTACGGAGAAGAAAAATGGGCTTCTCGTATAGCAAAATTCATTGTGGAAGCCAGACAGAACAAATCCATAGAAACTACTTATGAATTGGTAGACATAATAAAGAGAGCGGTTCCAAGTTCAGCAAGAAGGGATGGTCCTCATCCGGCAAAAAGAACTTTTCAGGCAATTAGGATAGAAGTCAACAATGAACTTGGGATATTAAATCAAACAATTGAAGATTGTGTAGATTTGCTTAAAAGTGGAGGAAGGCTGTGTATTATAACTTTCCATTCACTGGAAGATAGGATAGTTAAGACTCAGTTTAATAAAATGGTAAATCCATGCACTTGTCCATCTTCTTTTCCGGTATGTGTTTGCGGAAAAGAGCCCAGGGCAGTGCTTGTAAATAAAAAACCTATTGTTTCGGATAGTCGTGAACTTGAGGAAAATCCGAGAGCAAGAAGTGCTAAATTAAGAGTTCTGCAAAAAATATAGTATAAAACCTAAAATTAAGATAACAAATGAAAATCATAATATATCAACATATGAAGAATTAATTTAAATACTATTGATAAAGTTCTGAGAAACAAAAGCTAAAACTTTTAAAAATGGAAACGGGAATCAAGCTTTTATAGCTGATTCCCCAATTATCTTTATTATTGACGGGGGTGTTTAAGAGTGGCAGAGACCAAAAAAAATGATTACGTACACGGTTCCTTAGCGGAAAAAATACAATATGACCCATATGAAGACAATGCCATACTCAAGTCAAAAAAGATAGCAAGGGATAACAAAAGAGTAAAGGTCAGAATTATCTCAAGCATTTTTCTTGTTTTTCTAATGTTTATTGTTGTTATGCTCAGATATGCACAAATCAGTAAGTTAAATTATGAAAGCAATATACTGAAAAGTGAGTATACCAAGATACAGAATGAAAATCAATTGTTGCTTATTGATATACAGAATGCTATGGATTTAAAGAATATAAGACAAATTGCAGAAACAAAGCTGGACATGCATAAGCCCGACAAGTCACAAATTGTGTATGTAAGTATACCAAAAAAAGATGTTACGATTACAGCAAACAAGGAACAGTCAAAACTAACGGCATTGTTCAATGGTATGCGCAAAAGCATTAACAAGTTCGTAAATATGATTTATTAAGCCTATCTCCTTGGTTGATTCAAGATAACAGACCATGATAATATATTATATATCCGACAACAAACAAAGCGGATATCCATGGGGGGGCTAAAAATGAATATAATTAATTATGAATAAGCAGCTATAGATTTTTTAATATAACATTATATTAAGTCTATAGTTTTTATTTTTGGACAATTTATTTTAAATTTAATAATATATTTTATTAAAATACAATATTAATTACTAAACGGGACATTTTACATTAATAGACAACAAGGGGGAGAATGCTTTGGCTGGAGTAAATTTGAAAATAAAAAAACGGCTTTTGTTTATACTTGGTGTTTTTACCATACTAACACTTATGCTAGTGTTAAGAATTGCATGGATTCAAATATATAGCGGTAAAGAATATCAGGAATTTGCATATAATCAACAGACAAAGAATCGTACTATAAGTGCCAAAAGAGGTACTATATATGACCGTAACATGAAACCTTTAGCTGTAAGCGGTTCAGTAGATACTATAAGTGCAAGTCCTCAGGAGATAAAAAAACAAAAACTGGATTTAGACAAGATTTCCAGTGAACTTGCAGCTATACTTGACATGGACATGGAAACAATTAAAAAGAAGCTTACTAAGAATAACCAATATGAACTTATAAAACAAAAAGTAGATAGGGAAGTAGGAAACGAAGTACGGGAGTGGAAGAGTACAAACCATATATCCGGTATTTATGTTGATGAAGATACAAAGAGATTTTATCCCAATAGAAATCTGGCTGCTCACGTTATCGGCTTCACCAATATAGACAATGATGGACTTGACGGTGTTGAAAAGATGATGGAGAAATACTTAAAGGGCGTACCCGGTAAAATTCTCAGTGAAACAGACGCAAGCGGAATGGCATTGAGTATGAGCGATGAAAAATTCATACAGCCTCAGGACGGTAATGATGTTATTCTTACAATAGACGAAACAATTCAGTATTTTGCTGAAAAGGCTTTGGAAAAGGCAATTTCAGATAATAATGTATTAAACGGAGCTACTGCAATAGTAATGGACCCAAGAAACGGTGAAATACTTGCATTAGCTTCAAAACCCGATTTTGATTTGAATGATCCCAGAGGAGTTCCAAAGGGAAAAGACCCTGAAACCTGGACTGGAAAAAGCAAGGAAGATGTAGAATATCTCCAACAGACGGTATGGAGAAATAAAGCAGTTGTTGATACATATGAGCCCGGTTCCACATTTAAGCCGATTACAGCAGCGGCAGGCCTTGAAGAGGGCGCTATTACCCCTGATACACAGGTTACCGATGCTACTGTAAAGGTTGGAGGGTGGAACATAAATTGTTGGAAACCAAACGCCCATTTACATGAAACTTTCAGAGAAGGGGTTTATAACTCCTGTAACCCTGTTTTCGTGCGTCTTTCCCAAAAATTGGGAGTACCATTGTTTTTTAAATATGTAAAAGCATTTGGTTTTTATGATAAAACAGGAATTGATTTACCCGGTGAAGCACGCGGTATAATGTTTACAAACCCTACAGAGGTAAACATGGCAACAGCTTCCTTTGGACAACGTTTCCAGATAACACCTATACAGCTTATACAGGCATATGGTGCAATTGCAAACGGAGGAGACCTGATAACACCTCATGTTGTTAAAGAGGTAGTAGACGAAACAGGAAGTGTAATAAAGAAATTTGAGCCAAAAGTTGTAAGAAAAGTAATATCTAGACAAACTTCCGATACATTAAAATCTATACTCCAAGGGGTTGTAGATGTAGGTACAGGTAAAAATGCTAAGATACCGGGCTACAAAATCGGAGGTAAGACAGGTACATCGGAAACAATAGTGGACCCAAAACTTCAAAAACTAAATATTGTAGGAAAAAATAAGAGATACATAGTTTCATTTTCAGCCATTGCGCCTACTGACAATCCAAGCCTGTGTGTGCTGGTTGTATTGGATTATCCTGATATGTACAATCCCGGAGGCGGTATGCTGGTTGCTCCTGTTGTAGGAAAGCTTATAGATGATATTCTCAGCTATAAGGGTGTTGAAAAGGAATACACAGAGGAAGACAAAAAGCAGTTGCTTCAGGAGGTTCAGGTTCCAAATGTAAAGGGCAAGACAGTGGAAGAGGCAGTTAAACTGTTGAAACAAAACAAACTAGAGTATAAAATAGAAGGAAGCAACACTGACAAAAAGGCAATTGTACAGGATCAGACTCCGAAATTTGGCGCGTTACTTCATGAGCAATCTATAGTTATACTCTATACCTATAAGGCAAAAGAGGAAGCGACAGTTAAGGTTCCGGACGTTAAGAACAAGTCTGTTTATGATGCGACCCAAGCTTTTAAGAAACTTGGACTTAATATTCGTGTCAACGGTACCGGAACAGCGGTTAGCCAGAATATAGATGCAGGTACAAAAGTTAAGAAAGGTGCTGTTATAGAAGTTATATTCAGGAATGTAGTTTCAGATTAGTTTAGTGGTAAAAAAACAGGGCAATACTTATAGAAAGCATTGGATTCTAATATTTGGAGGTGTTTTTATTTGCAACTAAAAGAGCTTGTAAAAGATTTGAATATCAAAGAAATTAATGGAAGTCTTAATGTGGAAGTTGACAGTATAGCATATGATTCCAGAAAATCAAAACAAGGCAGTCTTTTTGTTTGTATTGAAGGAACTGTAGTTGACGGACATAAGTACATAAATGATGCTATAGAAAATGGAACAAAGGCATTTCTAGTTCAGAAGCATGTTGAAGTACCTGAAGGGATTACAACAGTTGAGATAGATGATACAAGGTTTGGACTTGCAGCAGTATCAGATGCATTTTTTTGCCATCCGTCTTCAAAATTGAACCTTATAGGCATTACAGGAACAAAAGGTAAAACTACAACTACCTATATGGTTAAATCAATTCTAGAGGCTGCAGGGCATAATATGGGACTGATAGGCACTGTTGCCAATCTTATAGGAAATCAGGTATTATACACCTCCAGAACAACTCCAGAATCATATGATTTACAGAGCCTTTTCAATGATATGATTGATAAAAATGTAGACAGTGCTGTAATGGAGGTATCCTCTCAGGGATTGGAACTTCACAGGGTAGCAAAATGTGATTTTGACATTGGCGTATTTACAAATTTTTCAAGGGATCATATTGGGCCAAGGGAACATGCAACCCTTGAGGAATATTTTAATGCAAAAGCAAAGCTGTTTAAAATGTGCCGTAAAGCCGTTATTAATATAGACAGTGAATATGGCAGAAAAATTGCGGAATTAGCTGAATGCAAGGTGCTAACATATGGTTTGAGCGACAAAGCGGATATATGGGCTTCTGATATAGTAAAGAAAACAGGGCACACGTACTTTAAACTCAATTCTCCATGGGGCAGCATTAATATTGAGACAGATCTTCAAGGAGAGTTTAATATATACAATGCATTGGCGGCTATAGGCTCTTGTTGCCTAATTCCTGGTATTACATTGGAGCATGTAAAAAAAGGACTGACAAAGGTTACGGTTCCGGGCAGAATGGAATCTGTAAAAACGGGTGGTAACTATTCTGTTCTAATAGATTACGCACATACTCCTGACAGCCTTGAACAAGTACTAAAAACAGTTAAAGAGTTTGCACATGGAAGGGTTGTCAGCCTTTTTGGGTGCGGAGGGGATAGAGATAAGGGAAAGAGACCAGCGATGGGTGAAATTTCGGGAAATATAGCTGACTTTACAATAATAACTTCTGATAATCCAAGAACTGAAAACCCTGAACTGATAATAGAAGACATAGAAGAAGGCATTAAAAAAACAAAAGGAAAATATATTAAAATAACTGATAGAAGACAGGCAATAAAATTTGCACTTGAAAATGCTCAGGATGGAGATATAATTATTTTGGCAGGCAAGGGACATGAAACCTACCAGCAATTTGCCGAAAAAACAATACACTTTGATGAACGCGAGGTAGTAAATGAGGTGCTGGTAGAACTCGGAAGGAGTGAATAGCATGATTTCTTTTGACTGTGCTGAGCTGACAGAAGCAGTAGCAGGTAAACTTCTCTGGGGAGAACCTGGTATGATTTTTTACGGTGTAACCACAGACTCCAGAAAGGTAACTAATAATAGTTTATTTATACCGTTGATTGGAGAAAAATTTGACGGCCACGATTATATAGAGCAGTGCTTCAGGGCTGGTGCCTCGGTTTGCTTGACTTCAAAAAAAATACCGATGGTGGCAGGCTGCTCAGCGGTTTTAGTAGAGGATACCGCCAGGGCCCTACGGGATTTAGCAGCATGGCATCGCAAAAAATTTGATATACCTGTAGTGGGAATAACAGGAAGTGTAGGTAAAACTAGTACAAAAGACATGGTGTCATGTGTGCTGTCTCAAAAGTACTGTGTTTTAAAGACTCAGGGTAATTTCAATAATGAAATAGGACTTCCTCTGACTGTTTTGAATATTGATAACAGCCATGAAGCAGCTGTAATAGAGATGGGAATGAGCGGTTTTGGCGAAATCAGCCGACTTACTGCTATTGCCAAACCTCGTATTGCAATAATAACAAACATAGGTGTTTCACATATTGAGAAGCTTGAATCCCAAGAAGGAATTCTAAAGGCAAAACTGGAAATCCTTGAAGGACTTGATAAGGATGGATTAGTTATACTAAATGGAGATGATCCGTTACTTACGTCTTTGAAAGGAAAGCTTCCTTTTAGGACTGTTTTCTACGGAATGAAGAGTGGCAGCGATTACACGGCTTTAAACTATCAAACTATGGGAGAACAAGGAACTACCTTTGAAATAACAGTAAACGGACGTAATTTTGATGTTGAAATTCCTGTTCCAGGTATACATAATGTATACAATGCACTTGCTGCCATTGCAGCAGGAATTGAAATGAAGATTCCAATGGAAATGATTATTAATGGAATTAATCAGTTCAGTCCGGGAAATATGAGACAAAGTATAATAAATCATAATGGCATAAAAATTATAAATGATGCTTACAATGCAAGTCCTCAGTCCATGCAGGCAGCAATTAACGTTCTAGAAGAAATATCTTCGGGCTCAAGAAGTATTGCTGTTTTAGGAGATATGTTCGAAATGGGGGATATGTCAAGAGATTTACACTACTCAGTTGGAGAGTTTATAAAAAATAAAAAAATAAACTTTCTGATTACTGTAGGACAGGATTCCAGAATGATATCTCAGGCAGTAGCTGACTTAGGCAATAGTGAGATTAAATTGCGCCATTTTGAAAGCAACAAGGAAGCACTTAAATATATTTTAGGAATAGTAATGCCCGGAGATTACATATTGATAAAAGGCTCAAGAGGAATGAAAATGGAAGAAATCGCTGACGGAATAATGAAGTCAGAATGATTGCCATATAAATAAACAGGGGGAAATTGTTTTGCTTACTTTTTCTTTGACATCTGAACATATAATAGCGTTTGCGGCAGCCTTTGTGCTTGCTTTGATTGCAGGACCGATACTACTTCCTTTCTTGCGGAGATTAAAATTTGGTCAGACAGTAAGAGACGATGGACCGCAGACTCATTTAAAAAAAATGGGAACGCCGACAATTGGAGGGCTTATTTTTATTATCCCGTTAACCCTTACATCAATATACTTTTATCAAAGCTATCCCCAGATAGTACCTGTACTGATGTCAACTTTGGGATTTGCTGCTGTTGGATTTATTGATGATTTTATAAAGGTTGTAAAAAAGAGGAAGGACGGACTTTTTGCAAGTCAGAAAACTTTCTTTCAATTGATTGTATGTGTTTCCTTTGCCTTTTATGTCATGAGGTATACTGAAGCCGGAAGCTCAATAGTAATTCCCTTTACAAATATAATTATACAACCCTGGATTTACTTTATATTTATAGTATTATTTATGTACTTCTTTACTAATGCTGTAAATCTTACAGATGGCTTGGATGGACTTTGTGCTGGAGTTACGCTGGTTGTAGCTATATTTTTTACAATTGTTTCTCTTACAAACGGTGAGTGGGGGTATATAAAAGTATTTTCTGCTGCTATTGCAGGAGGCTGCCTTGGTTTTTTGGCCTTTAATATTCATCCGGCAAAGGTTTTCATGGGTGATACAGGAAGCCTTGCGTTGGGTGGAGCATTGACATCCATAGCAGTTATGATGAGAATGCCTCTTATATTATTTCTTGTAGGAGGCATTTACCTGATAGAAGCAATATCGGTAATTCTTCAGGTTGCATCCTTTAAACTAACCGGAAAACGTATTTTTAAAATGGCACCAATTCACCACCATTTTGAGCTAAAAGGTTGGAAAGAAACTAAGGTTGTAGCAGTGTTTATCATAGCAACAGTATTACTTGCAATTGCGTCACTGATTGTAATTGGTTCAGACTTGTTTTGATAATGGGAATTAATAACATATTTTTTACATATAATCAAAATATACACGGTACAAGGCTGGAGGAATAAAATGAGGAACAAGAACACAAAGCCTTTTGATTTTTGGATATTTGCAGCAGTAATTTTGTTACTTTCATTAGGAACCATAATGGTATTCAGCTCCAGTTATTACTTTTCTACACAGAAGACTGGGGAGTCATTTATGCTGCTAAGACCGCAGCTGCTTTACATGGCATTGAGTATTGCTGTTATGGTAGGGACTACGAATATTGATTATCGTAAATGGGGCAAGATATCGCCTATTATTCTTATGATAAGTATTGGTTTACTTATATTGGTATTAATCCCGGGAGTAGGGCAAAATAGAAATGGGGCACAGCGTTGGCTTGGAGTGGGTTCAAAAACAATTCAGCCCTCTGAGTTGGCTAAACTGGGAATTATTATGTTTTTGTCTTTCAGCCTGTCAAAAAGAAAAGATGTTTTACAGTCGTTTACTAAAGGACTGTTACCATACCTTATCTTAGTTGGGTTTGTTGCAGGATTGGTTGTTATAGAACCACATTTGAGTGGTACTCTTATAATCGTAATTACTTCATTTATATTACTTTTCTGTGCGGGAGCAAAGATATCACATTTTGTTGCTATGGCTGCACCCGTTATAATCGGAGTTGTGGGGGCTATCCTTGCCGCTCCGTATCGATTTAACAGAGTTTTAGCATGGCTCCATCCCTTTGATTATTACAAGGATCAGGGGTGGCAGACTGTTCAATCTTTGTTGGCTATCGGTTCAGGAGGAATCTTTGGAAGAGGACTGGGACAAAGTATGCAGAAGTACCTTTGGATTCCCGAGCCTTATAATGATTATATTTTTGCAGTTTTTTCAGAGGAGCTTGGATTTATGGGGGCACTTGTGGTAATACTTTTGTTCCTCATATTTATCTGGAGAGGTATTAAAGTTGCCATGAATGCGCCTGACACCTTTGGAAGTCTCATGGCCACAGGTATAACCTGCCTTATAGGTCTGCAATTTCTGTTTAACGTTGCAGTTGTAACAAATTCCATACCACCGACAGGTATATCACTTCCTTTCTTTAGTTATGGAGGAACATCACTGATATTTCTTATGTTTGGAGTTGGTATACTGCTGAATATATCAAGATATTCAAATTATGAACGATTCTGAGGTGAGATCATTTGAAGGTTTTAATAGCAGGAGGAGGAACGGGAGGACATATAAATCCCGGACTGGCAATTGCAAAGTATATAAAGCAAAAGGATGCAGATGCTGACATAACATTTGTAGGTACAATAAAAGGGCTGGAAACCAAATTGGTTCCAAGAGAAGGCTTTCCACTGGAAACAATCACTGTCAGGGGTTTCAAAAGGAAGCTTTCTATGGATACTCTAATTGCCATAAAGGAATTGATACAGAGTTTCTTTCAGGCATCAAGACTTCTAAAAAAAATTAATCCGGATGTTGTAATTGGTACCGGAGGATATGTATGTGGGCCTGTATTGTATATGGCAGCTAAAAAAGGAATACCTACATTAATACATGAATCAAATGCTTTTCCGGGTGTAACCAACAGGCTCCTTGAAAGATATGTTAATTACGTAGCTATAAGCTTCAAGGATGCAGAAAAATACTTCAAGAATAAGAAGAAACTGGTTCTCACTGGTAATCCAGTAAGGGAAGAACTGCTTAAATCCCGCAGAGAAAATGTTATATCCGATTTGGATATTGTTGAGGGAAAACCTTTGATAGTTGCCATGGGAGGCAGCAGAGGAGCAAGGAAAATCAACGAAACAATTGCTGATATGCTCAACAACTATTTCAAGGGTGAATTTAATCTGATTTTTGCTACAGGAGAAGCTCAGTTTGATGAAATAAGCGCAACTATTAAAGTTGATGAAAAGTATAAGGATATGGTGAAAGTAGTACCTTACATATATAACGTAGACCAAGTATATACAGCAAGTGATTTGATGATTTGCAGAGCAGGTGCTATAACAATAAGTGAGCTTCAGGCTATGGGGATACCTTCAATTTTGATTCCGTCACCTTATGTAACTGCAAATCACCAGGAGCATAATGCAAGGTCACTGGAGAGAGACGGCGGAGCAGTTGTAATTCTTGAAGGGGAACTAAATGCTGACTTGCTCTATAAGCAAATTTGCAGTTTGATATCAAATAAAGATGTTTTAAAAAAAATGTCAAAAAATGCTTCAAAAAACAGTGTTACAGATTCAGTTGAAAAAATTTATCACCTTATCAAGGAGATAATATAAAAAACAGCAGGAGTTAAACTCCTGCTGTTTTTCTTACTTTAAGCTTGCGGGTTTTGTTCTCTAAAAGAAGAAAAAACCTTTTTTACAATAGTACCACCGATCTTTCCTGCTTCTCTGGAAGTGATATCACCATTATAACCTTCCTTCAAGTTGACACCAACTTCTCTTGCAACTTCGTACTTCATGTTGTCAAAAGCTCCACTGCTTCTTCCACCACTTCTGTTGTTAGCCATAATAAATCACCTCCTTAGTGCTTATTATGGCACATAAAGTTCAAAATATAATAAGTAAAAAATGGCTTTTGGTTAAATAAATTTAGATAAAAAAATGTAGACTATTGTTGAATAATATGATAGAATCATTTTCGGATAAAAAAACTTTTAAATTAGTCCAGAGAGGCTAGTAAGGTATATATGGGAAAAGTGTATTTTTATGGATAGAGACCCTACCTTGCTGCGCCTAGTCAGTAAGGTTTTTTTATTTTCATAAATCAAATTTCGTATATTGGATATGATTAGAATTATCAGATAAAAATATGCGAGTTGATTACAAAATTTATGGAGGGGATTTATACAATGAAAAACGAAAGACCGGTAATACAAGTTGACCAAAAAGTTCCTTTTCTAAAGGCAATACCTCTCAGTTTACAGCATCTTTTTGCAATGTTCGGAGCATCTGTATTAGTACCATTTTTATTTAATGGGTATGCAAAAAGTGATTTTCTGAAAAACGTTCTTCACACAACACTAGACAATATGACACCGGACCAACTGGCTCAGTACAACAATGTGCAGGTTATAGACCCGGCACTTGTACTTTTACTTAATGGTATTGGAACATTAATTTACTTGTTGCTTTGCAAAGGAAAAGCTCCTGCATTCCTTGGCTCCAGTTTTGCCTTTCTTTCACCTACTGCTTCAATAATTGCAAGTTCAACAAATTATAACGACAATTTTTCAAAGGCACTGGGCGGGTATATAGTATGTGGTTTGATATTTGCGATAGTAGCTCTTATAATAGGCAAAGTCGGTACAAGTTGGCTTGATATAGTACTTCCGCCTGCTGCAATGGGCCCTATAGTAGCACTTATAGGACTTGAGCTTTCTGGTAGTGCTGCTGGCATGGCAGGTTTGCTGCCAAATGATAAAGGTGTATTTGACACCAAAGCAATAATTATCTCACTGGTAACTCTAGCAATAGTTATAATAGGAAACCTTTGTTTCAGAGGATTTCTTTCAGTAATACCTGTTCTGATTGCCGTGGTTGCTGGTTATGGTTTGGCAGCAGCTATGGAGTATGTAAATACTGATTCTATAACATCTGCAAATTGGTTCAGTATTCCTACATTTGAACTTCCTTCATTCGACTTTAATGCTATCTTAATACTTGCACCTGCGGCACTGGTAGTTATGTCAGAGCATATAGGACATCTTTTTGTAACAAGCAATATTGTTGGAAAAGACTTAACAAAAGACCCAGGACTTCACAGATCATTACTGGGAGACGGATTATCAACAATGCTTTCGGGTTTATGCGGTTCATGTCCAACAACAACCTATGGTGAAAACATGGGAGTAATGGCTATAACACGAGTATACAGTGTTTGGGTTATTGGAGGAGCAGGAGTTATCTCTATAATAATCGCTTTTGTTGGAAAGCTCTCAGGAATAATATCAAGTATCCCTGACCCTGTAATGGGTGGTATTAGTCTGCTGTTGTTTGGTATAATTGCATCTTCAGGTATAAGAATGATAGTTGAAGCAAAAATTGACTACAGCAAATCAAAGAACCTTATACTTACTGCAGTAGTATTTGTAATAGGTATCAGCGGAACAGCAATAAAGCTTCCTGGAAATGTAGAGCTAAAGGGAATGGTTCTTGCTACTTTAGTAGGAATAGTAATAAGCACAATATTCTATGTTCTTGAAAAATTAAAGTTGACAAATGACTAATATTAAATAATATTAAAAAGCTTGTTCAGGTTGATAAATTCAAACTGAACAAGCTTTTTTGACTTTACAAAAATATTTATACTCAGGAACTTTTACGGGATTGAAGTCTCAATGTAAGAAATTTCTTTCTTCGTCTTAGTTCGGATGGGTATATAAAAACATCATTTTTTATAAGATTCAGAACATGATTAACGATTTTCTCTGCTGAAGCATGGTCAAAATAACTCCGTTGTGCCTGCTTTATCTCATTAAGTCCTTTTGCATTATCAGCCAGTAAACCGGATACAACTGCAGCCAAAGATGATAAATCATCACAATATATACCGAGTTTGTTATTAACTGCAAAATCAGGATTTTCTTGTTCTTGTCCGGGTAATGCACCTGTTATAATAAGTGGTACATTGCAGGCAACTGCTTCCATCATAACGTTTGGGCTGCCTCTGGTAAAAGCGATATCTGATTTGAGCATAAAATCCTGAATATTGGTCACATAGCCATATACTTCAACTCTTCCCGGAAATTGCTGAGAAAGGGTTTTTTCCAACTTTTCTTTCATAGATTCGTTTCTCCCTGCAATTATACGTATATTACAGTTAAAATTCTCCAGAAGAATTCTGGCAACATTATTCATGTCTCCTGAACCTTCTCCGCCGCTCATAATAAGACATTCCAGCGGTCTATCCAAAGTATAATCATTATTTTGGATTTCCTGAGAGATGTGCTTTGTAAATCTAGACCTGACAGGGAAACCTATAACTTCTAATTTGTGTGCAGGAACACCGAACCCCATACATCTTTGCTTTGCTTCTTCTGTAGGGCAGATTATACAGTCGGCTCTTGAATCGGCCCACATGGGTGATATACTTACCAAATCAGCTACAAAAGTGACAAAAGGTATATTGATTCTATATTCTTTAAGTATGTTAATTATAGGTGTATTAAAAACCGGATGTACACTTAAAATTAAATCGGGTTTTAGTTTCCTTAATAACTTTATAAAATTTTCTCTAATTGTTAGTTCTGTAAACTCATGAATAAAGGATGGATTTCTTTTGGAAATCTTCCATGCAAGCTTCCATATTTCCTTTGCATTTCTTGTTACCATACCATAGGACTTACCTACCTTTATCCACATATTGCCGCCAAGTTCAAATCCATCTATTATATTTAAGCAGACATCTTCATGCATGCAAAATTGCTCTTGTAAAGCTTCGCTGATACTTTTATGGCCATGTCCCGTATAATCTGAAGATATTATTACAACATTTTTCATGTTTTTTCATTGCCTCCAATAAAGATTATGTATCATTTACCAGACTAATTATATAATATTACAGTCTTTTAGTAAATTGACAGCTATTTTCAACTCCTTTAATTGTACGATAATAAAAAATAAAAGTTTGATTTATTTTCATATAATTAATATATCCAAACGTTATAATCGCATTACACTTTTCATATATTTATAACGCTTGATATTTGTCCGCTTAATAAAATTCCGGGGATGTGAGGTTTTTGAAAAAAACTGCAAAAATAGTTGTGACAGTTATGATTATTTTATCAAACCTGTTATGTACTAATATGGTAAAAGCAGATGATGCAAATGATGATGGGCCCATTACCGATATAATTAAAAATGAGAGTTGGGAGGCTGCAGGAAATCAGCTGCCTCGAGTTTCGGCTGGCGCAGCAATTGTAATGGATGCACAAAGCGGCAGGGTTTTGTATGAAAAAAATGCATATAAGAGAAGTTCAATAGCAAGTACAACAAAAATCATGACCGCAATAGTTGCTATTGAAAATGGAAAAGATGATGAAGATGTTATTGTCAGTAAAAATGCAGCATCTATATGGGGCTCTAGAGTTGGACTTAAAGAGGGAAAAACCTATAAACTTGGGAACCTTCTCAATGCAATGATGCTAAGATCGGGAAACGATGCGGCTATTGCAATAGCAGAGCATGTAGGAGGTTCTGTTGAAGCATTTGCTGAAATGATGAATAGAAAAGCCGCTGAAATAGGAGCAACCAATACAAACTTTGTAACGCCTCATGGATTGGATGATCCGCAGCATTATTCAACTCCATATGATCTTGCGTTGATTACACAATATGCTTTAAAGAATGAGAAGTTCTGTGATATAGTAAGCAGAAAATCCTCCTCCTTTGAAGGAAAACCTATTAATAACACAAATGAGATGCTAAGCCTTTATCCAGGAGCAGACGGAGTAAAAACAGGTTATACCGGTCAGGCAGGAAGATGCCTTGTAACCTCTGCCACACATAACGGATGGAAAATTATATCTGTAGTATTAAATTGCTCTAGTAGGTCTACTAGAGCTCAGAGCAGTAAGATATTACTGGATTATGCATATGACAACTATAAGTTATATGACTATCTAAAGGAGGGGCAGCAGATAACAAATGTGAACATACATAAAGGGTTAAATAAAGCGGTTGGAATTTATTCTGATAAAGACATATCAATTCCATTAAAAAAGGACGAAGTAGACAGGATTAAAGTGGAATATAATATTCCTAAAACGTTAGAAGCTCCTATACAAAAGGGAAGTAGTATAGGTACCATTAACTACGTACTTGACGGTAAAGTGCTGGCATCTACTGATGTCAAAGCCATGGAAAATATAAAAAGAAAGGACTTTTACTACTATTTCGATCAGATATTTAAAACATGGGCAAGACTTGTACATCAACGCTAAAGATGGGATAATATTAAGGTATTTTTACTTTTACCTATGAAGAGGGAATTTAGATGAAAACATTGCTGGTAGGCATAAATTCAAAATATATTCATACCTGTCTTGCAATATGGTATCTGAAAGCAAGCATAAATGAGTTTGATAATATAACTGTCCGTGAATTTACCATAAATGATATTAGGGACAATGTTCTTTCTGAAATCTACAGGGAAAAGCCCGACATCATAGCGTTTTCCTGCTATATATGGAATATTGGAATTGTTCTTTCAATAACAAAAGAGCTTAAAAAGCTGTTGCCGGACTGTCGCATAATTCTGGGGGGGCCTGAGGTCTCTTATGATTCTGAGCAAATCATGGCAGAAAATTCAGAGCTTGATTTTATTATATCCGGCGAAGGAGAGGACGTATTTCCAGTTTTGATAAAGGACTTGTATGCCGGTACGGAGCAGTATAAGAACTTACAAGGAATAGCTTACAGGAGTAGCTGCTCTGTAATATTTAATAAGGGCTTTAATCTGGTAAAAGAGCTTGATAAAGTTCCTTCCCCATACAATAACGAGTTAATGAAAACTACATTGAACAGAATAGTTTATTATGAATCATCTAGAGGCTGCCCATTTTCTTGCTCCTATTGTATTTCATCTACCTTCAACGGAATTAGATTCTTTAGTATGTTACGTGTAAAAAGTGATATTTTAAGAATTCTTGAGTATAAACCAAGACTTATAAAATTTGTTGACAGGACATTTAACTGCCATAAGGGAAGGGCAAAAGAGATATTAAAATTCTTAATATCCTTAAATTGTGAAACAGTTTTTCACTTTGAGGCAGCTGCTGACCTTTTTGACAGTGAGATGCTGGATATACTTAGTAAAGCCCCAAAAGGCAGGATTCAACTTGAAATAGGAATTCAGACTATAAACACTCAAACCTTAAAGGAAATTGACAGAGTAACGGATATAGATGTGTTAACAGAAAATGTGAAAAAAATCCTTGGTATAGGAAATATTCATTTGCATCTTGACCTGATAGCAGGTTTACCTTATGAGGATTTTGAAGGTTTTAAAAAATCTTTTATTTATGTCTATAACTTAAAACCTCATCAACTTCAACTGGGCTTTCTAAAAATGCTTAAAGGCTCCAGAATACGATTAGAGTCCCAAAAGCATGGTTTCTATTTCAGAGATTATGCACCATATGAGGTTTTGAAAAATAAGTATATTTCATATGACGAAATCCTACTTTTAAAAGACATTGAGGAGACTTTCGAGAGATATTACAATTCCGGTAGGTTTGGCAATTCACTGAACTTTATTGAAAAGAGTTGCTTTACTTGGGATTCATTTATTTTGTATGAAAAGTTGGCACATTATTGCAGGGATAAGGGATATTTGGACAGACCCGTATCGTATAGAGAAAATATTCAAATTCTGTATAACTTTTACAAAGGGGTTTGCCAAGATAATTTAAGCTTTGAACAGTTCAGGCAATACATGGTACTTGATTTTCTCAGCACTGACAGTTCTGGTGCAATTCCGGATTGTCTGAAAAGAGAAGATGATTATCTATCTTCCGGTGATATTCATTCTATGCTTAGAAATGAGGAGTTTATTGATAGATATCTTCCTCAATACAAAGGTATTCAAGCAAAAAATATTTTGAAAAAAGTATTCTTTATCAAGTTAAATTTATTATACCCATCTGATGAAGTGCTTTTATTAGACTATTCATCAAAAGATGAAGTTTCAGGGAAGTACAGGAGTATTTCGGTAAAAACATAAAAGCCACAATAAGTTTTAGAACCCTTAATGTCGAAGATGACGACATTAAGGGTTCTATTTTTGGTGTTTATAAACTGGTACATACAAAAGTTTGTATTTAATAATATTTTTAAAATGACCACATATATTTTAACAATGAGAAATATTTTAAATTACTACTAGCTACCACGGCATAAAAGGGAGGGGCTTAAATGACCAAACCGGAATTTGATTTTAGGGAACTAATTAAAAAAGACAGAGAGGAACACATACGCAAGCAATTTAATGGAACATTTCTGGATTATTTACAAATAGTTAAATCCAATCCGGAGGTTGCCATGCTGTCTCATCAAAGATTGTATGAGATTATCAGCTCAAAAGGGGTTGAAGCTGTAAAAACTGAGGAAAACCCAAGGCTAAGAAGAATATACGGGAACGATATAATAAAAAAATACAAGTTCTTTGAAGAAGATTTTTTTGGAATTGATAAAACAATAATGAAGATTGTAAGGTATTTCCACTCTGCTGCCATGGCCGGAGAAGAGGCTAGACAGGTTTTGTATTTGGTAGGGCCTGTAGGGGCAGGTAAATCATCACTAATGGAAGCACTTAAAAAGGCTCTGGAAGCTGCTCCGCCCATATATTCCTTAAAAGATTGCCCAATGAGGGAAGAACCACTTCATTTAATTCCAAAACACCTTAGAAAAGATTTTGAAGAAAAATTAAATGTAAAAATCGAAGGCGATTTATGCCCTATTTGCAGATACCGCTTAAAGAATGATTATAACGGAGAATATGAAAAGTTTCCCGTTGAATTAACAGGCTTTTCCATAAGGTCAAGAAAAGGTATAGGTGTTGTGCCTCCGGTAGACCCTAACAATCAGGATACTTCAATATTAACCGGAAGCGTTGATATATCGAAAATAGACCTTTATTCAGAAGATGACCCAAGAGTATTATCTTTAAATGGTGCTTTTAATGCAGGAAACAGAGGTATTGTGGAATTCATAGAGGTATTCAAAAATGAAACGGAATATCTGCACACTATGATAACTGCAACACAGGAAAAATCCATTCCATCGCCGGGAAAAGGTGCAATGATATATTTTGACGGAGTTATATTGGCTCATTCCAATGAAGCAGAATGGAATAAATTCAAGTCAGACCATACAAATGAGGCGATTCTAGACAGAATTGTAAGAATTGAGGTACCTTACTGCCTTGAATTAAACGAGGAAATAAAAATATATGAAAAAATGCTTTCTAAGAGCAAATTTAAGGCACATATAGCACCTCATACTATAGAAATAGCATCCATGTTTGCTATACTGACCAGATTAAGCCCATCAAACAAGGTAGACCCTCTTACTAAGCTAAAAATATACAACGGTGAGGAAATTCTGGAAAAAGGAATGACTCGTAAAATAGATATATTTGAGCTTCGTGAGGAGGCACCCAGAGAGGGTATGACGGGTATATCAACCAGATTTATAATGAAAGCTCTGGATACTGCATTATCTGAATCTGAGAATGATTGCATAAATCCAATTGCGGTTATGGAGGCATTAATTAAATCTGTCAAGGAACTGGGAATCGGAGATGAGGAAAAAGAACGTTACTTAAGGCTTATATATGATTCTGTAAAGAAGGAATACAATAAAATTATGGAAAAAGAAGTTACAAAGGCGTTTATTCATGGCTATAGAGAACAGGCCGAGAGTCTTTTTAACAATTATCTTGACCATGCAGAAGCCTTTGTCAACAAGACTAAAATAAAGGATAAGAACACAGGTGAGGAACTTGAGCCCGATGAAAAATTCATGCGTTCTATTGAAGAACAGATAGGTATTTCTGATACTGCGGTAAAAGGATTCAGGTCGGATGTTACTGCGTATATGTTCTTTGTTATGCGAAATGGGGGAAGTTTGGATTATACAAGCTATGAGCCTTTGAAGGAGGCAATAGAGAAAAAGCTGACTGCATCCGTAAGAGATTTGAGCAGGATTATAACACAGGCAAAAGTAAGGGATAAGGAACAGACCCAGAAATACAACACAATGGTAGAGGAAATGAAAAAGAACGGCTATTGTGACCACTGCTGCAATGTCATATTGAAATATGCTGCTAACAATCTGTGGAAGGATTAATTGGAGGGAAAATATGGCTATTTTCAGAGACTGCAGCAATATCGGCAAAGATAGGTCAGCCGAAGACAGAAGAAGACACAGAGAGCTTGTTGAGGAATCCATAAAGAAAAATCTTGGCAATATTATAGCAGAACAAAGCATAATAGGTAAAAGTAAGGATAAAAAAATTAAGATTCCAATAAAAGGAATAAAGGAGTTTCAATTTATATATGGAAAATCCAAGCCTGGCGTAGGTGCAGGAGACGGTAATGAAAAAAGGGGCGATAAATTTCAAGGAGAGGCACAGGAAGGAAAGGGCAAGGGAGGGGCCGGGAATCAGGAGGGAGAAGAGGTTTATGAAACAGAGATAACCATTGAGGAGGTAATAAAATACCTTTTTGATGACATGAACCTTCCCGATATTGATAAAAAGCAGCTATCCAGGTTGGAGGAAAAAAGCTACAGAAAGCTTGGTTACCAACACAAAGGCATCCCTCCGAGACTTGCAAAGAAACGCTCAGTAATTGAGAAAATAAAGCGCAGGCAGGCCTCCAAAAGGTCTGAAGATGGAGAGAATACTACATATGATAAGCAGGAAGGCCAAGAAAGGTTTCCGTTTATACAGGAAGATTTAAGATATTACAGAATTAAAGAGGATAACAAAAGGGATTATAATGCAGTTGTGCTGTGCATTATGGATGTTTCAGGTTCAATGGATCAAACAAAAAAATATCTGGCAAGAAGCTTTTATTTCCTTTTGTATCAATTCCTACGATTGAAGTATGCAAACGTGGATGTTGTTTTCATAGCTCACACAACAACTGCAAAGGAAGTAAACGAAAGAGAGTTTTTTCACCGGGGTGAATCTGGTGGAACCTATATCAGCAGCGGATATGACAAAGCATTGGAAATTATTGCCGACAGATACAGTCCAAGCAACTGGAACATTTATGCTTTTCATTGCAGCGATGGAGACAACTGGTCAGAAGATAATAAAAGAGCTGTAGAAAGTGCTAAAAAGCTTTGTGAGGTTTGCAATTTGTTTGGCTATGGAGAGATAGTACCAGGTTATTATAATATAGGCAGTACCATAAAAAATGAATTTCAGACTAATATAAAAAGTAATAACTTTGCAGCTATTAATATCAACAAAAAAGAGGATGTCCTGCCGGCACTTAAAAAGCTCCTGGATAAAGCTAGTGATAGGGACGAGAAGGCGATTATGGATTAGATTGATTATTTAATAAGTTGGGAGGAAAAAAGCTATGGCGGATTTTAGTTTAAAGGAACTGGAATACTGGAATGAGCGCATAGAAGAAATAGCGGTGGAAAGTGGCCTTAACTTCTATAATCAGGAATTTGAAATAATAAACTATGAAGATATGATAGGCTATGAATCATATGTAGGAATGCCATCCCACTATCCCCATTGGAGTTACGGAAAATCCTATGAGAGGATTAAAACCCTACATAAATATAATCTTACAGGACTTCCGTATGAAATGGTTATTAACTCAAACCCGTGTATAGCCTACCTAATGAAAGATAATTCACTTCTTGTTCAAATACTTACAATAGCCCATGTATATGCACATAATGATTTTTTCAAAAATAACAGACTTTTCAAAAAAGGAACCAAGGCTGAGTATGCAGTAGAGACCTTTAAAAACCATGCTAACCGGATACGTGATTATATATCGGATCCAAGCATCGGCTATACAAAAGTTGAAAAAATACTTAATGCAGCACATGCTGTAAAACTGCAAACGGAAAGGATAATTGACTTTTGCAATAATAAAAAGAAAAAAGAGGAATCAAAATCCGCATTAGCAGAACATAAATCTGATTTTCCCAACCTTGATAGGTACTCCGAAAATAAAAGGCAGGATGACTCTGAAGCTAGCAATCAAGAAATAAAGATACCGGAGGAGCCTCAGGAGGATATACTGAAATTTATTACAGAATATGGTCGTTTGCTGGACTGGGAAAAAGATATACTTTCTATTGTAAGAGAAGAAGCCCGATACTTTATCCCACAGATTGAGACAAAAATTATGAATGAGGGTTGGGCAAGTTTTTGGCACTATACTATATTAAGCAAACTTGAACTTCCTCAGAGTCTTCATTTCGAATTCTTAAGAAAACATAATGAGGTAGTCAGACCTTTAAAATCAAGTATAAATCCGTATTTTATAGGCTTTAAAATCATTGAAAACCTGTATAATACTCAGGGTAAAGATAAGATATTTGAGGTAAGGGAAAATGAGAGAGATCAATCTTTTATAAGAAGATACCTTACACAGGAATTGTGTGATGAAATGAATCTTTTTGAATATATAACCACAGGAAACGATTATATGATTTCTGAGGTTTCAGATGAAGAGGGCTGGAAAAAGGTACGGGATACTTTATGTAATACAGTAGGGGTAGGGAGTATTCCAGTAATAAAAGTCACTGAATGGAGCCCAAAGGAGAACACGCTATTCCTTGAACACGAGTTTGATGGTCGGGAACTGGAATTGAGCTACGCTTATGAGACCCTTAAACATCTTGTGGATTTATGGAAGGGTAAAGTCGTATTGAGCACACATTTGGAAGAAAAGAAGAAAAATATAGCATGTGATGAAATGAAAAGAATATCCCTATATACTTGATATATAAACATATTTAAAAAAAATTGTTAGCACTCTTACTTGTTGAGTGCTAAAAAATACTTGAAACTTTATACTATTCGAGTTATATTATTAATAGTGTAAAAAAATGAAGTGGAGGTAATATAATGAAACACGAAAGCGGAAATATTTCAATAAATACAGAAAACATATTCCCTATAATTAAAAAGTGGTTATACTCTGAAAAGGACATATTTATAAGGGAACTTGTGTCAAATGCAAGCGATGCCATTAGCAAAATGAAAAAACTTGATGCAATGGGAGAAGCAGAACTACCAGAAGATAATAAATTTGAAATAAAGGTCATTGTCAATAAAAATGATAAGACCATAAAAGTAATAGACAACGGATTGGGAATGACTGCGGAAGAGGTAAAAAAATATATAAATCAGATTGCTTTTTCAGGAGCAGTCGATTTTCTTGAAAAATATAAGGACAAGTCAGACGACGGTCAAATTATAGGTCACTTCGGTCTGGGATTTTATTCGGCATTTATGGTATCACAGCGTGTCCAGATTGATACACTTTCATATCAGAAAGATGCTGCTGCTGTAAGGTGGGTAAGTGACGGAGGAACAGAATTTGAAATGTCAGACTCCGATAGAAATGAGAGAGGAACAACAATAACCTTGTATCTGGCTGATGACAGTTTGGAGTTTGCAGATGAATACACAATGAGAAAAACTCTTGAAAAGTATTTTGCATTTCTGCCTTACGAATTATATCTTGAAGATGCAGCAAAAGCAGAAGAGAAGAAAGAGGAAACTAAAGAAGCTGATGACAAGGCAGAGGCAGAACCTAAAAAGCCGGAGCCTTTAAATGATACAAAGCCTCTTTGGCTTAAAAATCCAAGGGACTGTACAGACGAAGAATATAAACAGTTCTACACAAAAGTGTTCCATGATTTTAATGAACCACTTTTCTGGATACATTTAAATATGGATTATCCATTTAACTTGAAAGGAATACTTTATTTCCCTAAGTTAAAACACGAATTTGAGACAATGGAGGGGCAGATAAAGCTTTACTACAATCAGGTATTTGTGGCTGACAATATAAAGGAAGTAATTCCTGAATTCCTGCTGTTGCTAAAGGGTGTACTGGATTGTCCTGATTTGCCGTTGAATGTTTCAAGAAGCTTCTTACAAAACGATGGTTATGTAAATAAGATTTCCACACATATAACAAAGAAGGTTGCAGACAAGCTTACATCGTTATTTGAGAATGAACGTGAAAACTATAACAAATACTGGGATGACATAAATCCATTCGTTAAATACGGCTGTATACGTGAAGAAAAATTCTATGATAGAGTTAAGGATATACTTATTTTCAAATCAACAAAGGGAGGATATACTACCCTTAAGGAATATCTTGAAAACAACAAGGACAATCACGAAAACAAAGTATTTTACGTTTCTGATGAAAATCAGCAGGCACAGTATATCAAGCTATTTAATGAAAACGGAATGGAAGCGGTAATACTTACAAACATGATTGACAACCACTTTATGTCTCTGCTTGAGAGTAAAGTTACGGGACTGCAGTTTAACAGAATTGATGCTGATATTTCTTCAAGCATGAAGCAGGAAAACACAGGTATTCCTGAAGATGATGTTAAATATTTGGAGAATTTATTCAAGGAAACAGTAAATGATGAAAAACTTAAAATACAGGTTGAATCCTTGAAAAATGAAACTATACCGGCTGTAGTACTGTTGTCGGAGCAATCCAGAAGAATGCAGGAAATGAGCAAAATGTTCGGTGGAATGGATATGGGTCATATGTTCCCAAAAGAACAGACTCTTGTACTGAACTCTTCAAACAAACTAGTAAAGGCATTGATTGACTTAAAGGAAAAGGATGAAAGAAAAGAAGATGTGAAGCTGGTAAGCGAACATATATATGATTTGGCCATGATGAGTCATCAGACTTTGGAGCCGGATGCTATGGCCAAATTTATACAAAGAAGTAATGAAATATTGATGAAAGTTCTTTAATCAAAAAATACTTAACAAAAACCCCGAATGGCGATTAAATGCCATCCGGGGTTTTTAGTATAACTTTTATTTATTATCTTTATCAGTCTGTCTTATTTCAACACGTCTGATTTTTCCGCTTATAGTTTTTGGAAGCTCATCTACAAACTCAATGATTCTCGGGTATTTATAAGGTGCTGTAACCCTCTTTACATGGTCCTGTAGTTCCTTTACCAGTTCGTCACTTGGAGTATAGTTCTTAGCTAATATGACGGTAGCTTTTACAATCTGACCTCTGATAGGATCTGGAACAGCAGTTATAGCACATTCCAGAACTGCTGGATGCTCAAGTAAAGCACTTTCCACTTCGAAAGGCCCGATTCTGTAACCTGAGCTCTTAATTACATCATCAGCTCTGCCTACAAACCAGAAATAACCGTCTTCATCACGCCAAGCCACATCACCTGTATAATAAACACCATCATGCCATACTTTATTAGTAAGAGCTTCATCTCTATAGTAACCGCCGAACATACCGGCAGGTTTCTTTCTGGTAGTTCTAACAACAATCTGGCCTTCTTCACCATCCTGACATGGATTTCCGTTGTCATCAAGAAGATCTATATCATATCCAGGAGATGGCTTACCCATTGACCCAGGCTTTGGCTCCATCCATGGGAAAGTACCTACTGTGACAGTTAACTCTGTTTGGCCGAAGGCTTCCATTAACTTTATGCCAGTAGCCTTGTAAAATTGACTGTATACCTCTGGATTGAGAGGTTCTCCTGCAACAGTACAATACTTCAGACTGCTTAAATCATACTTTGAAAGATCTTCCTTGATGAAAAATCTGTAAATTGTAGGAGGAGCACAAAAAGAAGTAACACGGTGCTTTGAAATAACCTCAAGAAGTTCCTTTGGAACAAATTTATCAAAGTCATATACAAATACAGCACACCCTGAAAGCCATTGACCATAAATTTTCCCCCATACAGCTTTAGCCCAGCCTGTATCAGCAACTGTCAGGTGAAGACCGTCTTCAGAAACATTCTGCCAGTATTTAGCAGTAAGGATATGTCCCAAAGGATATTCATAATCGTGCTGAACCATCTTTGGCATACCTGTAGTACCAGATGTAAAGTACAACAATGATATGTCGCTATTGTGGGAACCAAAATCTCCCTGAGGCCTTTGGAATTCACTGGAAGCATTTTCAACACCGGATGAGAAATCCAGCCAGCCATCCTTGCTGCCGTTAATCAATGCCTTATATTTTACTGTTGGTGTTTTACTTTCGGAATCTTCTATATGTTTTATGACTTCGGGCTCATTAACACAAACAATCATTTTTATGTCTGCTGCATTAGCCCTATAGACTATATCTTTTGAAGTAAGAAGATGAGTTGCCGGAATTGTAATGGCACCCAGTTTATGTAAAGCTAAAATACAGAACCAGAACTCGTATCGCCTTTTTAATATGAGCATTACTGGGTCGCCTCTTTTAATACCCAATGACTTAAAAAAGTTGGCTGTCTTATCGCTATACTCTTTTAACTGACCGAATGTGAATGTCGCTTCTGCTCCAGATTTATCACACCATACAATTGCTACCTTATCCGGTGTTGTTTTTGCATATTCATCAACAACGTCATAGGCAAAATTAAAGTTCTCAGGTACATTTATTTTAAAGTTCTCGTAAAAATCCTCATAAGATGTAAAGTCTACCCGAGATAAGTATTTTTCCAACATTACTTATTCCCCCTGATACCTAAAAAATAATTGCCAAAAATCTGGCTTTCTTACCATTCATTGCTTTCATTCCGTGACTTGCAGAAGAATCAAAGTAAACGGAGTCACCTTCATTCATAATAAGTTCATGACCGTTAATAATTATTTTAAGAGTTCCTTCAATAATATAGTTGAATTCCTGTCCTTTATGTGAATTAAAGTGTACAGGTGAATCGGCAGCTTCTGGCTCTACTGTTACAATAAAAGGCTCAGCCTTTTTCCCAACAAAATTGTAAGCAAGACTGTGATATTTATAATGTTCACGTCTTTCAACATTTACACCTTTTCCATCTCTGACAAGCTGATAAGTGTGGAGTTTTGGAGCATCTCCCGTAATTATTGCTGAAAGTTCAACATTAAATTTATTTGCTATTTGATAAAGAAAGCTTACGGGAATATCAGTTTCACCGCTTTCGTATGACCTATATGCTTCTTCTGAAATATTAAGCTCTGCTGCAAGTGCTTCAACACTAATTTCAGATATTTCTCTTAACTCTTTTATTCGTGAAGCAATTAATCTGATTTGCTCAGACATATAATCACCTTCCTATGTTTTATGTAGTTAAATAAATAGTCTTACAACAAAATAATATCATAAAAACAGTGAATAATTGTAAAAAAGCTGAAGATATATATGTACTAAATTTAATACAGCATACAGCGACTATTAAGCTATATTAGCACATTTAACTTGGTAAATATATATCGTAAAGAACCTTTTGACTATAAATTTTTAATGTTTTCTGCTTTTTTATACAAATATCCATATATTTGAATAGCAAAAGTATTTTTTATTATATGGAATTTATTTTAATAATATGTTACTATGAATTTGTGTTTTAATTTTACTTACTTAATTAACTTAACTGGGGGCGGAAGACATGTCTATAGGCAAAAAGATATTGTGTATTGTAATCGGTTGCATAATTATTGTCGGCGGTGGGACTGCCTTATATAGTATTTACGATTTTCCTGTTTATATAATTGCGGCAATATTTTGCATATTTGCCGTTGCGGTAGGAGTATGGCTTACTTTTTCTCTTACCATACCTATTAAAGTGCTTTCACGAGTTGTTGAACGAACTGCAAATTTTGATTTATCACATGACAAGACATATAACCAGATAAAGGGCAGAAAGGACGAAATAGGATTTCTTGCAAGAAACCTTTCAACTATGAGAGGTTCGTTGAGAGAAATCCTTGGACTTATGACTGATGCATCTGAAAAAGTTATTGAAAATTCTCAGCAAGTAGAGAGAATGACTGAAACTTTGAAAGAAAAGGCAGACGATACATTAGCAACTACAGAGCATATATCTGCGTCAATGCAGGAATCAGCAGCTACATCTCATCAGATTAATTTTAGTACGCAGGAAATAAAGAAAAATATTAATCTTATTGCTCAAAACTCAGAGGAAGGGGCACAAACAGCAAGTGAAGTCAGCATTAAGGCAAGTGAAATAAAAGAAAGTGCTGTATTATCTGCAGAGAATGCAAATAATGTATACCTTGAAGTTAAACAGCAGCTTCAGGGGGCAATTGATAAAGCTGGGGAGGTTTCTCACATTGACCAGCTAGCTCAGGCTATACTACAGATAACGGAACAGACAAATTTACTTTCGCTTAATGCGGCTATAGAAGCGGCAAGAGCTGGAGAAGCTGGAAAAGGTTTTGCTGTAGTAGCAGACGAGATAAGAAAGCTTGCAGACCAGTCTTCTAAAACTGCAGCTGATATTAAAAATATAGTAAAGACTGTAAATGAATCAGTAGGTGCGTTGACTGAAAGTGCAGGAGTGCTTTTGGAGTTTGTGGATAAGGAAGTATTGAACGATTATAAAAAGCTAATTAATACAGGTGAGCAGTACTATAACGATTCAGCACAGTTCAGCAAAATAATGAATGAATTTAATGACTCTGCAAAGGCTATGAACAATTCCATTGCCAATATTGTTACTGCTTTGGAACAGGTTACTTCCAGTGTAAATGAAAGTGCAGAGGGAGTTGAAGTTATTACAGCTAAAACAGCAGAGGTTGTTGAACACTTTGCAAATGTCAAAGTTTCCACTCAAGATAATCTTGTTGCTTCCAAGAAGCTGAAGGATCAGGTATCAAAGTTCACACTATAAGCTAGAATACAATTGAAAAGCCGCATCTGATAAAAGTTAACCATAATAATTGTCAGAGCGGCTTTTTTTGGGAAATATTTACCGGCTCAAACTACTGTAAATAGTGGTTAAAAAAATTAGCTGACTATTTTGTAAAATGATAGTATAATATATATAGGTTCCCAAACTTAGAATTATATATAAATACCCCTATACAATATAAATAGAAGTAGGTGCTAATGTGGAAAGAGAATATGTAAAAGTAAGTAATGAAATTTTGGATAGTATTTTGGCTGATGATGTTTATACCCGTGGAGGAAACATGATAGTTCCGGCTGATACGCTGATATCAGAGCATATTTTAAAGAAACTAAAGGCATTTAGAGTCGAAAGAGTAACCATTTACAGATCTCATTCAATTCTTGGTAACGAATATCTTTCAGATATGAGCATTAGTGACAGCCAGAAAGAATATATTGAAGATGTTAATGCTACCAAGGCAATATTACGTAACCTGGCTATTGGTAAGGAACTGGATATTGATAACGTAAAAACCATTACAGATAATATTTATGATAGGCTGGGAGACGTAAACTCAATAATAGAATGTATTAATTCAATTAAGGTAGCTGATCAATATACATATTCACATTCTGTAAATGTTGCATTTTATGCAATGCTATTGGGTAAGTGGATGAACCTGAACAAAATGCAAATTAAGGATCTTGCTATGGCAGGTCTCTTGCATGATATAGGTAAGTCTAAAATATCTACTGAAATTATAAATAAAAAGGGACCCCTTAGTGAAAGCGAATTTGAGATTATAAAAAGACATCCTATTTACGGATATGATATTATTAAAAACATTCCAGAAATATCATTGGAAATAAAAAGAGCAGTTTTACTGCACCACGAAAAGGAAGATGGTACAGGGTATCCAATTGGAATTCAAGGTAATAAAAAGAACCTTTATGCGAAAATAATTACGGCTGCAGATATATTTGATGCAATAACCTCTGAAAGAGCATACAAAGAAAAGCAGACACCGTTCTCAGCATTCAAGGAAATGGAAAAAATAGGGTATGATATTGTTGACCCTATGGTAATGGGTGTAATGTTTGATAATATGCCAAGGTATTATGTTGGTTCAAAGGTAAAGCTTGACAACGGTGAGATTGGGGAAGTAGTTTACGTTCCAAGTTCTTGTGCCTATGCTCCGGTTGTAAAAATAAATGAGGATTTTGTTGACTTTGCAAAGGAAAAAGAAGCACTTATAAGGGAATTGCTATAGTTATATCAGTTCACTTATAAAAGTTTTCACTGCTTTGGATAATACCACGTTTTTCATGGTGACAACCCCTATACTTCTTGGAGGTAGGGGTTCTTTCATTTTTATTTTGAATAGTTCCCCCGATTTAATTGCATCCAAAGCACTTTCCTTCAATACACAAGCGATTCCTGTGCCTATTTTTGCGAATTCAACCAGAAGGTCAAGACTTTCCAGTTCTATTTCGGGGGTGCAAGTAAGTCCTTGGCTTTGGAAGAAACGATCAACAGATTTTCTGGTTGAGCTATCTGACTGTAGTAATACAAGAGGATAACTGTTTAATTCTTGCAAAGATATTTCCCGCTCTTTAATTTCTTTAAACTTATCTGATGCTACAAAAATATCTTGAACTGAAATAAAATGAGCAGCATTAAATATATCCTGATTAACTGGCAGCGTAGAAATGGCAATGTCTATTAGGCCCCCTTTTAACACATCCAATAGTTGGGGAGTAGTTCTGTTTATAACCTTAACCATAATATTTGGGTACATTTGCCCGAACTTTTTTATATATGGCATTATGAAATATTTACATATTGAATCGCTTACTCCTATTCGGATTTCGCCGGCAGTAAGGCCTTCAAATTCCTGAATCTTTTCTTCGGCAGTTTTCAAAAAATTATAAGCTTGTGAAACATAACTAAAAAGAAGTTCACCTTCATTTGTCAACTGGATATTTCTTGACTTTCTGAGGAACAAGGTTACACCAAGCTGCTTTTCAAGGCTCTTTATAGACTGACTTACAGCAGACTGTGTTATATATAGTTTGCGTGCTGCCTCCGAAAAGCTTTTGTTTTCAGCACATTGATAAAATATTTTATACAATTCAAAATTTATATCCATAAGTACTCCTAATATAATATATTAAATATATTAATTTTACTAATATATTTTATCATACTATAATTATACTTAGAAAGATTATTCAAAAGAATTTATATAAATATTTAGGAGGACTGTCAAATGCAGAGTACTGTAAAAAGGTTATTTGTTGTAAAGAAACATCCTTATGACGTTGAAGCACAGGGACTTTTAAAGGATTTAAGAGAAACGCTGGGAATAAAGGCATTGGATTCTTTAAAGATAATAAACAGGTATGATGTGGAAGGCATTAGCGATTCTGAGTATCAGTTGGCAAGAAATACTATCTTTTCTGAGCCAACAGTTGATTTGGCCTTTGATGAGGAATATGAAATTCCTTCAAATTGCAGAGCTTTTGCAGTTGAGTATCTTCCTGGACAATACGACCAAAGAGCTGATTCTGCTACGCAATGCGTGCAACTTTTGACACAAGGTGACAGACCTGATATAAACACTGCAAGAGTAATTGTCTTAGAAGGCAATATTTCAGAAGAAGAATTCAATTCAATAAAAAAATACTATATAAATCCTGTTGAAAGCAGGGAAGCAAATATGGCAAAACCCGAAACTCTTAAATCTCAGGTTGAGCAGCCAGAAGATGTTGCTACTATAGATGGATTTATATCTATGGATGAAAAGCAACTTTCCGAGCTTTTAAGAGAAATGGGCTTTGCAATGTCTTTTGACGATATTGTTTTCTGCCAGAGCTACTTTAAGAATACTGAGAAACGTGACCCTTCAGTAACAGAAATGAGAATGATAGACACTTACTGGTCGGATCACTGCAGACATACAACTTTTCTTACCTGTATTGACAGTGTAAAGTTTGAAAAAGGCAGATTTACTGAAATTATTGAGGAAACCTACAAAGACTATATGGAAAAAAGAGAGGATATTTATAAGGAGCGTAATGACAAAGACGTATGCCTTATGGATGTAGCTCTTATGGCAATGAAAACACTTAGAAAACAAGGAAAACTAAAGGACCTTGACCTTTCAGATGAAATAAATGCTTGTAGTATAGTTGTTAATGCAGATATAAACGGAAAAAATGAAGAGTGGCTTGTAATGTTTAAAAATGAGACACACAATCATCCTACAGAAATTGAGCCTTTTGGTGGAGCTGCAACATGTCTGGGAGGCGCTATCAGAGACCCATTGTCAGGAAGAGTTTATGTATACCAAGCAATGAGAGTAACCGGCAGCGGTGACCCTAGAGCAAAGCTTGAAGATACTATACAAGGAAAGCTTCCACAGAAGAAAATCACAACTGGAGCAGCTGCAGGATACAGTTCCTACGGTAATCAAATAGGCCTTGCCACCGGACAGGTAGCCGAAATATACGACGAGGGCTATGTTGCAAAGAGAATGGAAATAGGTGCAGTAATAGGTGCAGCACCAAGAAAAAATGTTGTAAGGATGCAGCCAGAAGCAGGAGATAAGATAATCCTGCTTGGTGGAAGAACGGGTAGAGATGGCTGCGGAGGAGCAACTGGTTCATCTAAGGCACATACTGAAGAATCTCTCATGACATGTGGTGCTGAGGTTCAGAAGGGTAATCCTCCTACAGAGAGAAAAATACAGCGTTTATTTAGAAACCCTGATGTAAGCACATTAATAAAGAGATGCAATGACTTCGGTGCAGGAGGAGTGTCTGTTGCAATTGGAGAATTAGCAGACGGACTTGAAATAAATCTTGATGCTGTTCCAAAGAAATACGAAGGATTGGATGGCACAGAGTTGGCAATTTCAGAGTCCCAGGAGCGTATGGCAGTTGTTGTTGCAGCTTGCGATGTGGAAAAATTTATAAGCCATGCAGCCGAAGAAAATCTTGAAGCAGTTGTTGTTGCGGAAGTAAAAGCGGAACCAAGACTTAAAATGTCATGGAGAGGAAAGCAAATAGTAGACTTAAGCCGTGAATTCTTGAATTCAAACGGTGCAAAGCAACGAATAGACATAGAGGTTTCAGCACCAAGTGAAATAACATATTTTGATGAATGTAATGAAATAAAGATAGACAGTTTAAAAGAATACTGGATTAATAATCTGCAAAATCTTAACAGATGTAGTCAAAAAGGATTGGTTGAAAGATTTGATTCCACAATAGGTGCAAATACTGTACTTATGCCTTTCGGCGGAAAAACGCAGCTTACTCCTGCAGAAGGTATGGCTGCAAAGCTGCCACTTATGGAAGGTGATACAACAACCGGAACACTTATGTCCTTTGGATACAATCCTGACATTTCAAAATGGAGTCCTTTCCATGGGGCAGTATATGCTGTTGTAGAATCAATTGCAAAAATAGTTGCTATGGGCGGTGACTACAGTACAGCAAGACTTACTCTACAAGAATATTTTGAAAAGCCAGGAAAAGATGCAAAGCGTTGGGGAAAACCATTAAGTGCATTGCTTGGTGCATATTATGCCCAGATGAAACTGGGAACGGCAGCTATTGGTGGAAAGGACAGTATGTCTGGAAGTTTTATGGATATGGATGTTCCACCCACATTGGTCTCTTTTGCTGTAAATACAGTTAATGTTGAAAATGTAGTTTCAAACGAATTCAAAGCTGCAGGAAGTAAGGTAGTACTTCTAAAAGTAAAGCTTGACGATAATATGCTTCCTGATTTTGATGAGCTTGACAAAGTTTACAGGCGTGTAAATAAACTTGCCACAGAAAAGTCCATTTTGTCTGCAAGCTCTGTAAGATCAGGCGGTATTGCAGAAATAATTAGCAAAATGGCATTTGGTAATATGATAGGATTTAAACTTGAAGGAATGACAGATGTTTCACTTCTGTTTAAACCCTTCTACGGTTCTATAATACTTGAGATACCTGAAAATATAGAAATAACAAAAGTATTGGAAGGCTTAAGATACACTGTATTAGGAAATACTACTGATAATTCGGAACTTAACATAAACAGTACTATACTTAAACTTGATGAACTTGCAGATAAGTGGCAGAAACCTTTAGAAAAGGTATTCCCTACGAAGGTAACAGAGGAACAGAAAAATGTAGTTGCATATAGCTATGAAGCAAAAGCAAAACTAAAACCTTCTGTAAAGATTGCAAAGCCAAGAGTATTTATTCCTGTATTTCCGGGAACAAACTGTGAATACGATACTAAAAAGGTATTTGAAAATGCAGGAGGAATCGTAGAAACACTGGTAATAAAGAACATGACTCATAATGACATTGAAGAGTCTATAAAGAGAATGGAAACACTGATAGATAATTCTCAGATAATCATGATTCCCGGAGGTTTCAGTGCTGGTGACGAACCAGAAGGATCAGGTAAGTTTATTGCTACAGCTTTCAGAAATCCTGTTATCAGTGAAGCTGTCATGAAACTTCTGAAAAACAGAGATGGATTGGTTTTAGGTATTTGTAATGGATTCCAGGCACTTATTAAGTTAGGACTCCTTCCATTTGGTGAAATAAGAGAAATTGATGAGACATGTCCTACACTGACCTTTAATACAATAGGACGACACCAATCCAGCTTGGTTAAAACAAGAATAGCATCAAACCTTTCCCCATGGCTTAACAAAGTAAAGGTTGGTGATATTCATACAGTAGCAATATCTCATGGGGAAGGAAGGTTTACTGCAAGCAATGATGTTCTAACTGCACTAGAAGCAAACGGACAAATAGCGACCCAGTATGTTGACCTTAATGGAAAGCCCACTTATGATATATCATATAATCCTAACGGCTCAATAAATGCCATAGAAGGTATTACAAGCCCCGATGGCAGAGTTTTCGGTAAAATGGGACATTCTGAAAGAATAGGAGCAAATCTGTACAAAAATGTACCTGGTGAAAAAGACCAGAAGATTTTCCAGGCCGGAATCGAGTATTTTGGCTAATAGTTGAATACTTTTGTCTGGTACAAAATAATGGCAAAACTGATGACAGTCCAAAGAAAACATGTTATCATGAAAAAAAGGGTTATATTCGGAGGTGGCAATTTATGAAGATTTCGTTTTCCACATTGGGCTGTCCAGGATGGAGTTGGGAGGATATGCTTTCAACTGCAAAAGATATAGGTTTTGACGGTATTGAAGTAAGGGGTATCGGCAATGAACTGTATGTACCTAAAGTAAAACATTTTTCAAAGGATAATATAGAACTTACAAAAAAGAAATTGTCAAAAATAGGTCTAGAAATACCTTGTTTGACTTCAGCGTGTTTTTTATTTGACAAGGCTAACATAGATAAACATATAAAAGAAGGTATTGATTATATTGATTTAGCCCAAAAACTGGGTACTCCATATGTAAGGGTTTTAGGAGATGCTCAGCCGCAGCCTTCTGAAATAGACATTGATTTTGTTGCAGAAAACCTTAAAAATCTTGCAACTGAGGCAAAGAGCAAAGGCGTAAAACTATTAGTGGAAACCAACGGAGTATTTGCCGATTCAAAGGTTATGAAAGCACTGCTTGATAAAGTCAACTCTGACAGTGTTGGAGTACTTTGGGATATACATCATCCTATTAGGTTTTTTAATGAGCAGTTAGAATACACATACGGTAATTTGAAGGAGTATATATGTTTTATACACATCAAGGATTCAATAGTCGTTGATGGTACTGTTAAATACAAGATGACCGGTTATGGTGATATTCCTGTGAAGGCCGCTGTTGAACTACTCAAAGAAAACGGCTATGACGGGTATGTCTCTCTTGAATGGGTAAAAAGATGGTGCCTTGATTTAGAGGAACCGGGAATAGTATTTGCTCACTTTGCAGGGTACATGAAAAGCATTATATAGCATTATATAAAATTGCAACAAAAATAAGCCTGCCGATATTTTTCGGCAGGCTATAATTTTGCTCATTTGATTCTTCTCAAGGGTACCTTTTTGTACAAGGACAATTAGACAAACATTTTCTATACTACTCACATTTGAACTCCCAAGGGTTCTGAATTTCAGTATTGTTATCAATCGATAGCTACGAAAAAGTAGAGTTAAAAGAACTTCTGTTTGAAATATAAAACGTAAAATATCAAAAAGTGTAAAAATAAGACAATATAAGTAGAATAAAGAATGTTTACAATAAAGAGGTAATAGTGTATAATTATGAAAACATTTGAAGCAAATCTTTGTTTCAGGGGTAAATATTCTTATGGAGGATAATATGGATATAATTAGCATACCTTTTAATAAACATATAAGAATAAGAACTTCTGAAAAAGAAGGGTGTTTATTAGAAATAGCTGATGAATCCATATATCTGAATCACATTGGAACTGTCCATGCCAGTGCCCAGTTTGCTCTTGCGGAGGCAACAAGCGGACAGTATCTTCAAAAAATACTGAAGGAGTATGAGGAAAATAAAGTTATTCCTGTAGTTCGCTCAGTGGAAACCAAGTACAGAAAGCCAGCAAAAGGTGTGGTATATTCAAGTGCAAATGTCAATGAGGATGAACTGGAAAAAGCCAAGAAAAATCTGAAAACCAAAGGCCGCACAATGCTGGAAATTTTAGTTCAGTTGCATGACGAGAATAATAACATGACAATGGTATCGAAATTTACCTGGTATATAGAGGTAGTGGAATAGCACGCAGTATCATAATTAAATATTTACATAAAACAACTGTGCCCGGTAAAGGAGTAATACCAAAAGAATCAATCACCAAAAAGGAGTGTAGAAAAATGAAAATTCTTTTGATTCAACCTAAAGTCCACAAGCTTATTAAAGGAATTGGAACACGATTCAAACTGCCCCCTTGGTCGCTTTGTGCAGTTGCAGCTCTTATTCCCAAAGAGCATGAAGTATCTATTGTAGACGAGCTTTTTGATGACATAGATTTTGACGAAAAAGTCGATTTAGTTGGTATTACAGGAACTACCTCAGCGATAAAGAGAGGATATGAAGTAGCAGATGAATTCCGCAAAAGAGGTGTTATGGTAGTAATGGGTGGAATTCATGTATCTGCAATGCCAGAAGAGGCGCTGGAGCATTGTGATGCTGTTTCCATAGGAGAAGCCGAATTGACCTGGGGGGATATTGTAAAGGATGCAGAACAGGGAAAGCTTAAGAAAATATATAAGGCGGATAAATTCTTTGATATGAAGGGATTGCCAAGACCTAGGTTCGATCTTATCAAGCATCCTGAAAGATACACTGTTTATCAGTATGTTCAGACAACACGAGGATGTCCTTTCAACTGCGAGTTCTGCTCAGCGTCTAAATTTTGGGGAAACAAATATCGTTACCGTCCAATTGATGAAGTCATAGAGGAAGTTAAGACTCTTGACAGATCCAAGCCGATTTTTATAGTAGATGATCATATTGGTGCAAATCCAAAGTATGCTCAAGAGTTGTTTGAAAAACTTGCTGCTCTCAAGATAAAGTGGGCAAGCCAAACCGGAGTAAAAACTGCAAGCAGAGAAGGATTCTTGGAGCTTGCTTCCAAAAGCGGCTGTATACTGCTTTTCATAGGATTTGAATCGATTAATGAAGATAGTTTGAAAAAATCCAACAAAACCCAGAACAAGCCAGAAGAATACAGGGCGCTTATTAAAAGAGCACATAAAAACGGGATTCTTATTCAGGGTGCATTTGTTATAGGACTGGATAATGACGGCCCGGATACATTTAAAAGGATGCATAAGTTCATTAATAAAATGAAATTTGATAGTATACAGTTCAATATTCCTTACCCATATGCAGGAACGCAGCTAAGAGAGCGATGGATAAAAGAGGACAGGATAACCTCTCATGACTACGATAACTACATATTGGATGGTGTAAACTTCATACCTCTGAAAATGACACAGGATGAATTATACAAAGGATATCGCTGGCTATATGCAAAAAATGTATCTGTGTGGGCCCTGTTTAAAAGGTGTTTCAGAAAAGTACTTATGGGCCAATTTTTCAACAGCATTTTTGTTTTAAAAATTAATCTTGGTACAAGGCGTGGATATAAAATAATGAAAGAATACAGCAAAAAGTATAATCCAATCCGTTATCCAAATGAAATGAAAACCCGGGAAACGGTATAGGTCCTTCAGCATTATTAAAGGACTGACAATTAGGATTCTGACTTATGTGGGGGGTTATTAAACATATGGATACGCGCAGGAATCTTGCATATATGCTGGAAATCTTAAAGGATGAGGAAAACAAAGGTGTTACACATATATACGGCGATGATAACGAAATATTTATTTCTTACAAGGAACTATATAAAAAGGCTCTGAACATTCTATATAACTTACAGAAAAAAGGGATAAAAAAAGGTGATGAACTGATTTTTCAGATAAACGACAATATTACATATTTAAATGTTTTTTGGGGATGTATTTTAGGGGGAATAATCCCCATTCCTGTATCTGTAGGAAATAATCATGAGCACAGGACAAAATTGTTCAAAATATGGAACATTCTCAATAATCCTTACATTATATCAGATAACAAGGTTTTTTCCACTCTTAAGCAATTTGCTGAAAGTACAGGAAGAGATAATGATTTTGAAATAATGGAGAACAAGAGCATAAATATAGAGCAGATCCACCAGGAAGAAGGAGAGGGAAGGGTTTATCATTCTAATGCCAATGAAATAGCATTTATACAATTTTCTTCCGGCTCTACGGGTGATCCAAAAGGTGTTGTCTTAACACATGAAAATCTTTTAACAAATATTGATGGTATGATTTTTTCTGCAGGAGTAACAAAAAAGGATTCATTTTTGACGTGGATGCCTCTGACTCACGACATGGGCATGATTGGATTTCACCTGTGGCCCCTTTGTGTGGGAATAAATCATTTCATAATACCTATTTCCGTTTTTATCAGACGTCCATCTCTATGGATGAAAAAAGTACATGAACATAAGGCTAACATCATTTCTTCACCTAATTTCGGATATGGATTTTTCTTGAATTCCTTTAAGGAAGAAAATGCAAAGGACTGGGATTTATCACATGTTCGGATTCTATTCAACGGGGCAGAGCCAATTTCAATAGATTTATGTGAGAGATTTTTAAGTACATTAGGAAAATATGGACTAAAGCATGAAGCAATGCTAACTGTTTATGGGTTAGCAGAGGCTAGTCTTGGTGTGGCTTTTCCTCCCTATGGCAAGGATTATCAAAAAATAATTGTTGACAGACATTCCTTAGGTATAGGAGAAAAAGTTAGAAAACTAGATGATAAATCTGATAAGGATGCCGTAGAACTGGCTATAGAGGGATACAGTATTAAGCATTGCTTTATTCGAATCTGTGACGATCAGAATAAACAGCTAGAGCCAATGACAGTGGGTAATGTACATATAAGCGGGAAAAATGTTACCGGTGGTTATTATAATAACCAAAAAGCAACCAATTCTCTTATTACAGAAGACGGTTGGGTGAATACCGGTGATTTGGGCTTTATGGATGAACGTGGACAGCTTGTAATTACAGGAAGGGCAAAAGATATTATTTTTATTAGAGGGCAGAACTATTATCCTCACGATATCGAGAGAATCGCCATGATGGTTCCAGGAGTTGATATTGGGAAGGTAGCTGCATGTGGAGTTTATGATAATAACAGCAACAGTGAAGAAATACTAATATGTATTTGGTATAAAAAGAAAATTGAGGACTTTGCAGTTATTGCTAAGCAGGTTAAAAGAATCGTTAATGAAAAAATAGGCCTTGTTGTAAAGTATGTTGTTCCTGTACGAGAGATTCCAAAAACGACAAGCGGTAAGTTTCAAAGGTATAAGCTGGCTGAGCAGTTTAAAGAAGGTGCATTTACAGAGAATATAAATCTGATTGAAAATATTATTGCAGGAAATAGCTCCAAACCTGAAAATGATATTTCAGTCAAAAGCCCTGAAAGTATACAAGATTGGCTAGTCAATAGAATAGCGGAAGAGAGGAATCTGGATAAAAAGCGAATTGGATTGGATGACCCATTTTCGAGTTTTGAATTGGACTCCATCAATATAGTGAAGATAGCTTCAGATTTATCTGAGTGGCTGGGAAAGGAAATAACACCGACTTTAATATATGATTATGGAAACATAAAAAGTTTGTCTATTCATTTGGTCCAAGATAATTCGGAGGTAGAAAAGGATGAACCACGTATAGCTGACAGCCTCCTGGTAAGAAGGCAGGATATTGCAATTGTGGGGATGGGATGTCGTTTTCCTGGAGCGTCCAGCCCTGGTGAATTCTGGAATATGCTTGTAAACGGTACTGATGCTATAACCGAAGTGCCAAGCCAAAGAGTTATAGAGTATACCCATGGAACTTCTTCGTTAAGTTTACCTAAATGGGGAGGTTTTATCGAAAACATTGATATGTTTGATCCACTTTTTTTCGGGATTTCACCAAGGGAAGCAGAAAGTATGGATCCCCAGCAAAGGATTCTTCTGGAGGTATGTTGGGAAGCATTTGAACATGCAGGGATAAATATTAAGAATTTGAAAGATGATTGTACAGGGGTTTTCATTGGTATATCCAATTCTGAATATGCTGAGATTCAGGAGAAATCAGTGGAAAGCCTGAACGCTTATTATGGGACAGGAAATGCATTCTCTGTGGCTGCAAACAGAATATCATATATGTTTAATTTTACTGGACCGAGTCTTGCTATTGATACGGCATGTTCATCTTCTCTTGTGGCAGTTCATTATGCCTGCAGGAGCCTGCGGGATGGTGAATGTGATGTAGCTGTTGCAGGGGGGGTAAACCTGATTCTGACGGATGCCGTCAATATTGCTTTTCAGCAGGCGGGAATGTTATCTGAGGATGGAAGATGCAAAACCTTTGATAAAAGTGCAAACGGGTATGTTAGGGGAGAAGGCTGTGGCGTAGTTATATTGAAGCCTTTGGAAAAGGCTGTAAAAGATAATGATACAATATATGCTGTTATAAAAGGGACAGCAATTAACCACAATGGTAAAAGCAGCGGACTTACCGTTCCTAATGGTCCGGTTCAGCAAAAGGTTATTAGAAAGGCGTTGGATAATGCAGGGGTACTGCCTGGCGATGTGAATTATATTGAGGCACATGGGACAGGCACAGCCTTAGGTGACCCAATTGAATTTCAGGCGCTTAAAAACGTACTTGCCGTTGAAGATAAAAATAGAGAGGCTTGCTATATCGGCTCTGTAAAAACCAACATTGGGCATCTTGAAGCAGCGGCGGGAATTGCAGGTTTAATAAAGACAACCTTGTCACTGCATTATGAAAAAATTCCGCCCCATTTACATCTAAAGGAGATAAATCCATTAATTAGTTTGGAAAATACTGACTTTGTCATACCGACAGATGTTATAGATTGGAATCCTGCAAAAAAAAGAATAGCAGGTGTAAGCTCCTTTGGTTTTGGGGGAAGCAATGCACATGTTGTACTTGAGGAATATAGGGGAGTTGCTAAACCGAGAGGTGTTTTATCAGCTGAAGGTGAAATTGTGCTTCTTTCAGCAAACGACAGAGAAAGCCTAATTGCTTATGCTAGTGCTTTACGGGACTATCTCCGAATGCTTGTAAAAAACACAAACTTTGAAATAGGCCTTTCAGAAATCGCATATACTCTGAAAGTCGGAAGAGTACATATGCCTGAGAGATTAGGAATTATCGCTTATGACATTCAGGATTTATATATTTCTCTGAATAAATATTTACTAGGGGAAACTTTTAATAGATTGTTTACAGGAAATTGCTCAGGAAATAACTTATCCCGGGATCATTTTCTTATTCATGAGGAAGGGAAAGAGTACATAAAACTTCTTGTGAAAAATAGAAATTTTAAAGCTATTTTGCAGCTATGGGTTTCTGGAATGGATATGGACTGGTTGGGATTGTATGCTGAAGAACATCCAAGTAAGGTTGCTTTACCAACCTATCCTTTCAGGAGAGAACGCTATTGGATTGAGGATAGCAAAATAAAAGCAAGGCCTGAAAAGGAGAAGAAAGATATTTTGCTGCTGAAAAAGGTATGGAAGGAAACAGAGAAAAATATTACCGCATATAATACAGAAATAAGGCACGTACTATTTATTATTAATGATACTTCAATGCCATGGATACAGAAAATTACTTCTATACGTAATAGCAAAATTACATTCATACATCAGGACGATTCTATAAGAAGTATTGAGCAAATTTCGCTGGATGAACATGCTGTTATCGTAGACTTATCCGATATTGGCGATTATCCTGAAAATACCGAAAAAGAACTTAAGAGAATAGCTCTTTACCAAGCCATATTAGGAAAATATTCTAATATAGTACTGAAAATATTACATTTTACTATGAACAGGCAGCAGGTGCAGCAGGATGGTATATGCATTAATGGTACTCTTGTTTCAGGCTTCATAAAAATGTTGTCAGCAGAATACGGAAAAGTATATGCCAAGACCATAGATTTGACTCCTGGGTATTTGCCACGCCTCAACGAGGTATACTTGAGAGAAGTGGATTTCACTGATAACATAAGTGAAGTATGTTATCGTGAAGGAAAAAGGAGGATTCCTTTTTTAAAGACGGTGGGAAAATATTCCAATTCTGAATTATCGGTGAAGCATTCCAATTACAAATATGACACGGATAGAGCCGTTGTAATAACCGGCGGAACGGGTGGAATAGGATTGGTATTGGCCTCACATTTGGTTAGAAACGGCATACGAAAGCTTGTTTTAATGGGAAGAAAACAAATTCCTGAGAGGAATCAATGGGAAAAAATACTTACTTCACAAGAAGCGGACAGAGAATTAATCAGTAAAATAAAAGAAATAACAGAACTTGAAAAAAAAGGTGCTGAAATCAAGGTGTATTCTGGCTCTTTAACAGAGGCAGACAAAATCAGAGAATATTTTGAACAAGTTCGAAGCCAGTGGGGAAGTGTCGGAGGAATCATTCATTGTGCAGGACTCACCATTAACGATCACCCTGCTTTTATTCATAAAAGTGCAGTTGACATTCAAGAGGTGCTTGAACCTAAGGTTGATGCATTGAAGATTTTACACAATGAATTCAAAGAAGATAAGCCAAGTTTCTTTGTTGTATTTTCATCGGTATCGGCAGTTATTCCAGGCTTAGCTACAGGAATAAGTGATTATTCAGCTGCTAATTATTATATGGATACTTTTGTAAATTGCCGGATTAGAGAGGGATATCACTACTATAAATCCATTAATTGGCCGGGATGGAGTGAGATAGGTATGGGTGCCCGGGGCATGGAGAAGTATGAAAGTTACGGACTGTCCAGGATATCCCCTGATATGGGAGTAAAGATATGGGATTTATTACTTGAGGATTCCAGACAGTGGTCAACTGTCGTAATGAGGGTCAACAGCGATAAATTTGAACAGGAAACTTTACTATATGCTAAAAAAAGTATACCTCAAGAAAAGAAGGAAAATAACAAGATTGTACATATTAAGGAAAGCTCAGATACATGGGTTTCCCTGTTAAAGACATTGTTTTCGGAAGAACTGAAAATACCCCCTGAGAAGCTTGGGGAGCATGAGGATTTTGCACAATTAGGTGTTGATTCCATTATATTGGCAGAATTGGTTAAAAAAATTGAAAAAAGGTTTGATATTATCCTTGAGCCTTCGGTATTTTGGGAATATCCCAGCATAAATGCAATGGCCGGTTATTTGAATAATATATGTGCTGAAAACCCTGAGTTCTCTAAGGCTGAAGCGAGCACAGAGTTTGTGGAGGAAGCTTGTTGTAGTCTGGAGGAATACACTGATGAGAACCTTAGTGGGGCTAGTCCCAAAAAAATTGCAGTTGTGGGGGTTTCATGCCGCTTTCCGGGAGCCGAAAACAAGGATGAGTTCTGGAGTAATTTAAAATCGGGAAAGGACAGTATCACCGAAATTCCACCCGATAGATGGGACATAGATGAGAATTTCAGAGAAGAGAGTCGCGAAGGAAAAAGCAACAGTAAATGGGGCGGATTTATCGACAAAATAGAGGAGTTTGATTCTACGTATTTTGGCATTAACAAAGATGCTGCAAGGCAAACCGATCCGCTTATAAGGCTTTTTCTAGAAGCAAGTGTTGAGGTTGTACTGGACGCAGGATACGAAAAAAAGGAGCTTTCGGACAAAAATGTGGGTGTTTTTGTAGGATCGAGGATTTCCAACTATGGCAATAGAATTGAGAAACCCACCAAAGACACCGTAGTTGCTGTGGGACAAAATTTCATTGCAGCACATGTTTCTCACTTTATGAACCTTAAAGGGCCCAGTATGGTTGTTGATACTGCTTGCTCATCTTCACTTGTAAGCATTTATCTTGCATGTCAGAGCCTTTTATCGGGTGAAACTGATATGTGTATTGCAGGGGGAGTTGACATTTTACTTGACGAAAGAGTATTTATTTCACTAAGTCAGGCAGGAGCCCTTTCTCCCGATGGAAAATGCCATACATTTGACAAGGATGCAAATGGTTTTGTTCTGGGAGAGGGCTGCGGAGCAGTACTGCTTAAACCCCTTGAGAAAGCCCTTGCTAACAGAGATAGGATTTATGCCGTTATTGATGCAGCGTCGGTGAATAATGACGGAAATACAATGGGGATTACTACACCGAATTTTGAGGCCCAGATGGAAGTAATTGATGCTGCTATTAAAAAGGCCGGGGTAGACCCTGAAACAATATCCTATATCGAAGCACATGGAACGGGAACTATGATAGGTGATCCCATTGAATTGAAGGCGTTAACTTCCGTTTTTAGAAAATACACTCAGAAGAAACAGTTCTGTGGAATAGGAAGTGTAAAAACAAATATTGGACATTTGTTGAGTGCGGCAGGAATTGCGGGTTTTATTAAGGTAATACTGTGCATATGGAACAAGCAGATAGCTCCGTCTATAAATTGTAATGTGCCTAATCCAAGATTTAATTTTGAAGATTCTCCGTTTTATATTGCAGACAAGCTAAAGCAGTGGTCTCCTGTTGACGGTGTCAGGAGAGCTGGTATAAGCTCTTTTGGATTCGGAGGCACAAATGCACACATTATCGTAAGTGACATGTATCCAGAAAATGATTATCAGAAGACGGATAGATGGCGTAAAACCAATACTGTCACTTATGTAAAGGAGAAATTGTGGATAGATAAGCCTAAAAAACAGTGTGGTGTATCCCAGGAGCTTAATGGGCTGTGTACGGTGACTCTGAAAACCAGAACAGATAACTCATCAGAGTTTGAAGTAATTATAGACAGAGATAATTATATTGTAAGGGACCATCGTGTTCATGGGGTAAGAATCCTTCCTGGGGTCACATTTATAGACTTTATTTATAGAGCCCTTGAGATTGAAGGAGTGGATATTGCAGGTGCGGAGCTTCAAAATATACTGTTTAAAAGTCCGGTTTCGACCTCGGAATTGTTTGAACGGGAAATCAGAATAAAGTTGACTAAAAAGAAGGATTCCTTCAATGTCACAGCCAAAAGCAGAAGAATATTTCTGCTGGACAGAGAAAAAGGTGAGTGGGAAGAGAATCTGACTTGTGATGTGTCTTTCAGGCTGTCTGATAATATGGAAAGCATAAGTCTTGATACTTTGAAGTCAGGAGCAATTGAGATTCTGGATGTGGATGAAGCTTACAAACATACGAGAAGCGTAGGAATAAATCATTTTGAGTTTATGAAGCCGTTGGGTAAGATATATATGGGGCAGGGCTATTTGCTTGCAGAACTGGAATTAGATACACGGGCACAAAAATATACAAGCATGTCCTACTATCACCCTGCATTTTTGGATGCTTCATCAATTTTATCCTTTATGTTTCAGTATGAGGAAATGCCTAGTGATAGCAGGCAGACCTATATACCTGTTTTCATTGAAGGCTTCAGGGGATACGACAAAACAAAAAATAACTGTTACGTATATGTTGAAAAGAGTAATACAAGGCAAAGTTCCGACGACCTGATGTATTCCGCAATGAAAATAGCCGATGAAACAGGCCGTATTATAGCAGCCTTCAAAGGGTTCACCACTAAAAAAATTCGTGAAAAGGATTTGATAATAAAACTGGAGAAACCTGATACCACCACGGATTCTACATGTGTTGCAGCTCCACAGGAAGAGAAGGTGACTGCTATATCGGATAATATAAAAGATCAAATAAAGCAGATGGTTTCAGTTGTCACAGGTATTCCTGTATCAGGTATGGATACCAAAGCCAGTTTCTATGATTTAGGACTAGATTCTACAGATTTGCTTCAAATGGTGCATGATATTGAAAAGAGGATAGGGAAAAACCTGTATCCTACTTTGCTGTTTGAATATTCAAGTATTGAGGAATTATGTTCCTTTCTTGAGGAAAACAATTACCAACTGAGTACTGAAAGAGCTGATGAAGGTAAAATACAGCAAATAAATGATACATATGAAATTATGTATTTTGAGAGAACTTTGGAAAAGACTGAGCAAAGACTGGAAGAGAAGCAGGATGGTACCAATGATGTTTTGATTTTTGACTGCACAGATAGTTTTCATTTTGAACATCTACCAAAAAATCATTTTGAAATTGTGAAACAGGGCCAAGACTTTATACAGAATGATAATGGGATAAATACCATGGACTTTCAGGACGAAGAACAATTTATTAGGCTTCTTAAAGAAAAGGCAAGTAATAAAACCCTACCGGATACATTTTGCTATATACTTTCGGAAGAAAACGTAGGACTGTTTAATAAGCCTGAGGAAAAGATAGAAAAACATTTACAGGGAGTTTATCCTCTGTTTTACTTATGCAAAGCTTTGCAATCACTTAAAATGAAAAAGCATTTTACAATACTTGCTATTTATAAAGCTAATACTGACAGTGCATTATACTATTCAGCACTTTCTGGACTTTTCAGAAGTATGCGGCTGGAGAACGGCAAGATTGGAATAAAATTAATTCAAACGGATACTGAATTATGGGCTGGCAGTGAAGAAAATACAATACAAAGGCTTAAAAATCTTATTCGTGAGGAACTGGCGTATAACGATTTTGACAGTGTAAAAGTAGAGTATCTTGAAGGAAAACGTTATACGGAAGATTTCAGGGAAATCAACCTTAATGAGGATAACGGCAAAGTGGGTATCAGGGAAAACGGTGTATATATAATCCCAGGAGGAGTGGGTGGTATCGGTTTGATACTTGCTAGGTATCTGACACGGAATAAGAAGGTTCGCTTGGTTTTACTGGGACGTTCAGAGCTTGACAGGGAAAAAGAAAGTGCTGTTAACGAGATGATTGCTTCGGGCTCGGAGGTTATTTATAGAAAAGTAGATATTACTGATTTTAAGCAGGTGCAGTTTGTTTTCAAAGAAACCCTTGATAGATGGGGGGCAATACATGGGATTTTTCATTGTGCCGGAGTAAATGTTGACAACCTTATTGAAAATAAAAGTATTAAAGAAATCAAAACAGTACTGGACTCAAAAGTAAAGGGAGCAATTTGTCTGGATGAGGCTTCTGAAAGCCTTGAGCTTGATTACTTCATACTTTTTTCATCACTATCAGCAGTTGTAGGAAATATCGGGCAGGCAGACTATGCTTATGCAAACAGCTTTCTTGATAGTTTCGCATTGTGGAGGGAGTCACTTTGCAAAAAAGGCCAAAGAAGTGGCAGAACATTGTCTGTAAACTGGCCATTATGGGATAGTGGAGGTATGCAGGTAGATCAGCAGACAAAAGAAATGTTTACGAATGTTTATGGTATGAAACCTCTGGAGAATGAAACAGGCATGGACATATTTAGCTCAGTATTAGGTGCTTCATCTGCTAATATAATTGCGGTACAGGCTGATAGACAGAATTTTGAAAAGCTAATTAAGCCGCAAAAGTCTAACAGCTCAAATCAAGTACATAAACGAAAGGAAGCCTATTATAATCTCTTAAAAGAGCTTGACGAGAGTATTGACTGCCGGCTTTTGGATACTGGGATTTCTTCGGCTGTTGAAGTGATTCAAACTGGAGAAGGCAGGCCACTTCTATTACTATCTGCCTTCGGAATGACAGGCGCCATGTGGTACTATCAAATCAGGGAGCTTAGGAATAAATATAGACTGATTATTGTAAATATTCCTGGACATGGGAAAAGTAAACCTATTGAAGATGTTTCTCTGGAGAAACTGTCGCTTATACTAAAGGATGTACTGGAAAAGCTCAAAATAAAAAATCCCATTCCGATTATAGGTGCGTCTTTTGGAGGAATGTTGGCACAGGATGTTACAGTACGTTATCCAGATAAATTTTCAAAGATGATATTAGTGAGCAGTTTTAGCCGAACGTCAGAAGACTTTAGAAATATGACAATGGATGAAGCAAGACGCGTATTCAATCAATCAGGAAAAGAGGATATGAAGTATGCGGAAGTTATTAATGAGTCTTCTGAAGAGGAGTGTAACAGGATTTATTATAAAAGCCAGCATATGAATCCAAGTGCTTCTATATCATATATGAATGCACTTCAGCGGCTTTCAACCACCGATACAATAAAAAACATAAAGATTCCAACCTTGATTATTACCGGGGCTCATGATAAGTTCCAAGGACTTATATTTAACAGCGGTGAAGCGGACTTTATCGCAAAAAATATACAGGAATCAAAACGCGTGGTCTTGGATAATGCAGGACATTTTCCACATATAACGCTATACAAGTCATTTAACAAGATAATTATGGATTACCTTGAGTGCGAATAAAAGGTAAAACCAACTTATTACTGTATGTATTTATGAAAAAGCTTCAATCAATAGTTGCACTTAATACAGATTATCAAAATCGTATTATGTTTGGTATTGATTGAAGCTTTACTTAAATTTGCTAAAGGTTAACATGGTGAAATTGAGTTTTCATCTATATACCATATAATAGAATAATAGGAAATAATTGTTTTAAAGCATGGCAATATGTTATGATTCTTGCAACACTATGACTTGCAGGAGTGATAACATGAAAAGGATATCCTTAAGTTTAGTAATGGCTGCATTTATTATTTTAAGCAGCTGTGGCAGTGAGCATAAAGTGTTTCCTAAACATACTACATATAGCTATAATAATGGCTCAGTAAAAGTAAATAAATCAATAAAAACACTTGATATAAATTTAGATTCAGGTAATTTGCAAATATACTGCTGGAATAAAAATGAAATTAAGTATGAAGCAAAACATGTTGTCCGCGGAAATAAATCCGATGAAGATCTTCAAAAACTTTTGAAGAAATATTCTATTAACTCAAGTCAAGAAGAAAAAACAACATTTATTACAGTATCTTACGCTGAAAAAATAAAAAAACCTCAGGATTTTTATACGGAAATAAAGTTAACTGTTCCCCGTAGTATAAAAAATATATCAATTAAGCAAGACATAGGCTCTATCTTAATAGGGGACAAATTTGAGGGAAATATCACAGGTAACGTGGATTCTGTTAATACCGAAATCAAGGCAATGAATGGAAAGCTCATTTGGAAATGTGATACGGGGAACTTTCGACTTGGTTCAGGAAAACTTTTGGGAGATTCTACAGTAAACATAACAACTGGCAATATATCAGCAAAGGCTGAGTGTCAGGATAATTCAGAGTATGTAGTTAAGACAGGTGTGGGTAATGTAGAATTAAGCTTTCCTAAGGATAAGGATGTTACAGTAGACAGCTATGGTACACTGCAAAATAATCAGTTTACCGGAATTGACGGTAACATAAAAGTTAAAGCAGCAACAGATATGGGAAAGATATCTGTCACGGGATACTAATATAGCCTTTTGTAAAAATAATTAAAAAAGTATTTACTAAAAAATCCTAAATATTGTATAATAAGGAATGGAGGAACGTTTATTACATGATAACAAAATATAAGGATAAGGAGGTGAAAAAAAGAAGAACTAAGAAAGCCGCTGCAATTTATTTACTGGCCTTTCACAAGCGGATTAAATTTTAAGGGACTAGAACAATCTATAAGATGTATTCAAATTCTAAAAAATCACTTCGTAAATAAATCACAAACACAGACAGCAAATTACAGTAATTATTATATAAATTCTAATATTTAAGCATTCATTACAATCAAAAAGCTCTCTTTTGACAGCCAACATACAGGCGCGGACATCCTAATTCTACAAAGTGTAAATAAAAATTTTATTTGAATTATTCAATTAAAATTACCCTTGAGGAGGTAACTCATGAAAAAGTGCTGTAAACGTTACTCCGGAAAAAACTTATATATAGAAAATCAAAAATATAATTTAAGAGGGGAAAAGATATGAAGTTTAGTAGTGAAAATATTAAAAAGGGAATTTCTCTTTTAGTATGTATATCAGTTTTTGCTTGTATTTTTGCAGCTGCAGGAATCAGAAACACATCAGCTGCTATTACACCGGCTTTTATTTACGGTGATGTAAATGGAGATAGAACTGTTGATGCTTTAGACCTTTCATTATTGAAAATGTACTTACTTGGAACAATCACTACTTTCCCGAGTGACCAGGGAAAAAACGCTGCTGATGTTGATATGAGTGGCTCTGTAGATTCAATTGATTTATCAATGATAAAAAAATACTTGTTGGGTCAAGGAACTTTGCCTGATCATGATGTTGAAGATCCTCCTGTTCTTGAACCCATAACAATTCCAGCATTTTCATCTCTGCAGGCCAATGCAAAACTGCCAGATCCATTTATGTATAAGACCGGATTAAAAAAAGGTACTCGTATTACCTCAAAGAGTCAGTGGGAACAGCGCCGATATGAAATAAGTCAATTGGCTCAGGCTTATGAATACGGAGTAAAACCAGATAAGCCAGAATCAGTTACTGCTTCCTATAGCAGCAACAAGATTACTATAACATGCAAACAAGGGGGAAAAACAATATCCTTTGCATGCTCAATACAGTATCCTACTACAGGAAAGGCACCGTATCCAGCAATGATAGGTGTAAACATGAATAATCTGAATACCAGTGAAATACTTAAACTGGGAGTTGCGTTAATTACTTTCCCCGCTGATGAAATTGCACAGCAGGTTGACGGAAGCTCAAGAGGAAAAGGAAAGTTTTTTGACCTTTACGGAAGTACATATGATGCAGGAGCATTGATTGCATGGGCTTGGGGTGTTGACCGCCTTATTGATGCACTTGAAATAACACCTGCAGCAAATATAGACCCGACCAAATTAGGTGTAACAGGAGGGTCACGTAATGGAAAGGGCGCTCTTGCAATTGGTGCATTTGATGAAAGAATAGCTCTCACAATTCCTCAGGAATCAGGAAATGGGGGAGCTTCGGGTTGGAGAACAGCTGATGCTCAGAAGGCAGCTGGACAGAACGTTCAGACACTTTCACAAATTGTCGGTGAAAACGTTTGGTTTGCAAAGGCTTTAAATCAATTTGTTAACAATACAACAAAACTTCCTTATGACCATCATGAAATAGAAGCTTTGTGTGCTCCGCGTGGATTGCTAATAATAGAAAATCCTGATTTTGAGTGGTTGGGCAATCAAAGCTGCTGGAATACGGCAACAGCAGGACGCATGATTTATCAGGCACTCGGGGTGCAGGATAATATGGGTTACTCATCAATAGGAGGACATGGCCATTGTGTATTACCTGCATCACAGCAACCAGAAGTAACCGCATTTATTCAGAAATTTCTGCTGGGACAGAATGTAAGTACTAATGTATTCAGGTCAGACAAAACTTATACTTTTGACAAGGCAAGATGGATTGATTGGACTGTACCAAATCTCCAATAATTATATAATTTAAGTTTAAATAAAAGACATGAGGATTAGAATATTCTTCATGTCTTTTATATTCTAAATAATAAAAAATAAAATATTGACAAATGAAAAATATGTTATATAATGGTTATATTAGTAAATTCTAATTAGTTTTTGTCTTTATATTTTCTTTTAAAAAATTTAAAATCTTGGAGATATTTCATGCCACTCATAAAAATCTTAATTATTGATGAGGACCATGAGTATTCAATTAGTTTATGTAATTTTCTTACTCATAGTTACTCAGAAACCTTTGCGGTATATTACTGTAAAGACCTCAGCGACATTAATAATAGTATAAAAAAGACTGAGCCCAATATTATACTTTCTTCAGAAAAATACTACAGTGAGATAAAAAAATATACTAATATTAATTTAATTCTATTATCTTCTTTGAAAAATCCCGAAACAACAATAAAAACCGATTACATATTCAAATACAAAGATGTCAATCAAATTGCTGCTGAAGTAATAAATATACATACAGCAACAGGAAATAAGACATATAGTAACCAAGGAAAGAATACCAAAGTGGTTTCGGTTTTTTCAGCTGCCGGAAATGTAGGCAAAACTTCATTGGCATTAGCAGTTAGCAGTATATGTTCATTCACCGGTTTATCAGTCTTTTATCTGAATCTGGAGCAATTCCAATCAACCAGTATCTTTTTTAACAATAATAATCAATATTCATTTTCTGATATTATATATTTTGCAAAGGAAAAAGATAAAAACCTTGTAACAAAAATTCCTGTTATCTGTTCCAAAGAAAATGATTCGGGTGTTCATTATTTTAGTCAGACAAATAATGTATTTGACATAAAAGAAATGCTGCCGGAAGATATTGACTTTATTGTTACTGCTATTATGGACTGTGGATATTATGACATTGTCATGATAGATATGGATTCACAACTTAATGAAAATACAATGAAAGTTTTTGAAAAATCCGATGAAATTTTGTATGTTATAACAAATGAAGAAAGTTGTTTACATAAAACAAGATTGTTTATTGACAGCATAGATTTACTTTCAAAGAGCTTTAAAAATAAAGCTTATTTGAAAAATAAAATAAAATATATAGCAAACAAAGTATCTCAACAGGCTCTCCTGTCTGACAAATTCTATCTTGAGCAGGAGCTCATGTCTCAAATTGTCTATGATTCCAATTTTCCTTCTCTAAATGATCTTTCCAAATTTAATGGGGGGTCTGCAATGATACTTAACTCGTACAGTGAAATAGCGGGTAGATATATTAAAAATAACATGGAGGGTACGGTGTGAAGCAGGAACTCATCAATGAAATAAAAGCTACAATTAATGAAAATATTGACTTAAATAGGAATTTCACAGATCACGAAATTAATGAGTTGGTAGTTCGTACTGTATTGGATAAATCAAAACAAGTTTTTCTTAATAACGTTGAAAAAAAGCAAATAATAGAATCTGTTTTTAACTCTCTTCGCAGACTTGATATATTACAGCCCATTCTAGAGGACAATCAGGTAACAGAAATAATGATTAATGGTCCTAACAATATATTTGTTGAAAAGGAAGGAAAAATCAAACGTCTTGAAATTGCCTTTGAATCTCAGCAAAAGTTGGAAGACATTATACAGATAATGGTGACAGCGGTAAACAGAACAGTTAACGAATCAAATCCTATTGTTGATGCAAGATTAAAGGATGGCTCAAGGCTTAACGTAGTGCTTCCTCCTATTGCATTGAATGGCCCTATTGTAACTATAAGAAAATTCCCGGGGAAACCCATTGACATGGAAAGACTGATTGAATTAGAATCCTTGACTCGTGAGGCTGCAGAGGCACTAAAAATGCTGGTTATGGCAAAATATAATATATTTGTAGCAGGTGGTACTGGTTCGGGAAAGACAACCTTCCTCAATGCACTTTCAAACTTTATTCCCACAGATGAAAGAATAATAACTATAGAAGATTCTGCAGAACTTCAAATAACAAATATAGCAAATCTTGTAAGTCTTGAAACCAGAAATGCCAATGTAGAAGGAAGAGGAGAAATAACCATCAAAAACCTTATAAAAACAGCCTTAAGAATGAGGCCAAATCGAATAATTGTTGGAGAGGTCAGGGGTGAAGAAGCAATAGATATGCTAGCTGCAATGAATACGGGACATGACGGATCACTTAGCACAGGGCATGCTAATTCTACTCAAGATATGTTTTCACGACTGGAAACAATGATTCTAAGTACTGCAACTTTGCCACTTGAGGCTGTGAGAAAACAGATAGCTTCGGCGATAGATATAATCATATTTCTTTCAAGGCTAAGGGACGGCTCCAGACGTACAATGGAGATTTCAGAAGTATTGGAAATAGAAGATGGATTGATAAAATTAAATCCGCTTTTTATATTTGAAGAAACAATTCAAAAAGAGCAGCAAAACCTTAATAATGTGTTTGGAAGCTTAAAAAGAACATTAAATCCATTAATAAATAAACATAAAATGATAAATTCGGGGATTTATGATGATTTTTAGGAGGAATTTAATTGGTTAACTATAATGAATATTCGATTCCATTGAAAATGAAATTATTATATGCACTATCAGCTGTAGCTGTTGTATTTGCTATTTCTTATATGTTTTACAGGAGTGTTATCATTTCAATTATAATAAGCCCATTAGGTATATTTTATTTAAAATACAAAAGAAAACAGATAATACATAAAAGAAAAAGAGAACTTAATTTACAATTCAAAGATTTACTCATATCCCTATCATCTTCTTTGTCAGCGGGAAAACCCTTGGAAAAGTCTTTTGTAGGAGCTCTTTCAGACCTCTATGTTTTATATCCCAGCGATGATGCATATATAGTCCAGGAATCAAAAATTATTATTAATAAACTGTCACTGAATGTGAGTATCGAAGATGCAATTTCAGATTTTGCAGACCGCTCTGACATAGATGACATAAAAAATTTCTCGGATGTAATTATAATATGTAAACGGACTGGTGGAAATCTGATTGAAGCAATTAAGAATTCATCAAGAATAATAAGTGAAAAAATTGAAATGAAACAGGAAATTGAAACATTACTTTCATCCAGAAAATTTGAACAGAAAATTCTAAATATTATGCCAATTGCAATGATTTTTGTTTTGTCAATAACTGCAACAGAGTATATAAAGCCAGTATTTACTACTGTTACAGGCCGGATATCAGTAACATTGTGCTTGATTCTTCTTATATCTGCATATTTGATTTCAAATAAAATAATGAATATAAAATTGTGAGGTATTATGGTAGTTTTATGGATTTTAAGCGGAATTGCCTTAGTTGTTTACATAATAGCGTTTATCATAATATTATTTAAAAATTATTCAGAGTATTCTAAATATTGTGGTGTTTTAAATTCAAAGGAGCATCCTTTAAAAAGTTTACTGCCTTTTGGGTTATATATATTAGATAGATTTAGATATTCATTTAATTCAGCTTATGACTGTTAGTGCTACTCTAAAATTGTACCACATACCGGTAAAAAATTAGGCCACCTTAATCAAATTTCCTGTATGATTATGTTGACAGCATCATCGTACAGGAGGAAAGGATATGATTAAGATGGCACAATTAGAGGATATCAGAAAAATGTACTTCATGGAAGACCTAAGTATCAGGGAAATAAGCCGCAGAACTGGAATGCACAGGGATACGATCTCAAAATATATTTCCATGGATGAACCAAAACCGCCGAAATATAAGTTGACAAAAGAACGTAGCCATCCGGTATTAGGCCCATACATACCAATGATCAAGCAAATAATAGAAGACGATAAAACAAGGCATCGTAAGCAGCGTCACACAGGGACTAAAATATTTGAGACACTTAAAAAAGAAGGCTTCTTGGGCGGATACAATACTGTAATGGATTACCTGAGGAAGGAATACAGAAAGCAAAAGGAAGCTTTCCTGCCATTGGAGTTCGAACTGGGGGCCTATGCAGAAGTGGACTGGACAGAAGCATACTTTTATCTGAAAGGCAAAGAAACCAAGGCACATTTGTTTGTAATGAAGTTGAGAGGATCAGGCGGATTCTACGTAAGAGCATACCCTTTTGAGAAACAGGAAGCATTTTTTGATGGGCATATCAAATGCTTTGAGTTTATGAACGGTGTACCATACAAGATAGCATATGACAATCTAAAAACGGCAGTGAAGAAGATACTCGAAGGCAGCAACAGAGAAGAACAGGAGCAATTTATCGCCTTACGTACCCATTACCTTTATGAATCTTCATTCTGCCGGCCAGCAAAGGGAAGCGATAAAGGCGGTGTGGAGAATGCAGGCAAAGAGGCTGTGCGAAGGTTCTTCGTACCCTACCCTGAGGTTGATTCCTTTGAGGAGTTGAATGAATATCTGCACAACGAATGCATAAAGATTTTGGAAAGTAATCCGAAATGGGAGGCGGAAAGGGCTGCTTTGAGGCCATTACCGACAGTAAGGTTTGATGGCGCGAGGTATAAAGAAGCAAAGGTCAACCGCTATTCTATGGTACAGTTTGAAACTAACCGATACTCTGTTCCCACGATATATGTGGGAGAGAAAGTCACTGTTAAAGCTACAGCAGATGAAGTAAAAATACTATACAAAGGGACAATGATAGCAAGCCATCCAAGGATATACGGACGATACCAGGAGCAGATAAAGCTTGATCACTATCTGGAACTGCTGCTGCAAAAATCACGCGCCCTGGGCAACACAAAAGTATATAAACCTCAGATGCTGGCACCCGTTTATGAGCAGTATCGTCGAAGCTTAAATGCAAGAAGTCCGAGAGGCAACAGGGAATTCGTAAAGATACTTATGCTGCACAGGGATTACCCTACGGCACTGGTGACAGAAGCTATTGAAATAGCTATGGCATACAATGTATACAGTTATGACGGTTTATTTAACATATTAGGACAGCTGCTGGTCTCAGGCAATCCTAAGACGGCTCCTGTCAGCAAAGACAAGCTTCAGGGCATCCCCGAGGTTGTTGTAATACCTCCTGATCTCAGCAAATACAGCGCTCTCATGTCAGGAGGTGGGCAATAATGCCGGTCAATAAAATGCTTATTGAAACTTACTTGAAGAAGCTAAAAATGCCTCAGGTGGCAAAAACCTATGAATCCCTGGCAAGAGAAGCCGCAGACAACAATCTGGATTATGAAGAATATCTGCTGTGTGTGCTGGAGCAGGAAGTACACCAGCGGGAGAACAACCGGATTCAGAGAGGGATACGACAAGCGGGCTTCCCCGTAATCAAAACGATTGAAAGCTTTGACTTCCTTGCCATACCTTCTTTGAACAAACCACGGGTATTGAAACTCATGCAGGGAGAATATATCCGAAGAAGAGAAAATGTCATTTTGATAGGCAACTCCGGAGTAGGGAAAACCCATATTGCAACTGCGCTCGGTTACGAGGCTTGTCGGCAGGGTATGAAGGTCAAATTCTATACGGCAGCTGGTTTGATAAATGAATTGCTTGCAGCACAGCAGGAATATCGTCTTAACAAGTTAGAAAAGCAATGGCTGGCGCCGCAATTAGTGATCCTTGACGAATTGGGCTATGTGCCCTTCAATAAAGTCGGAGCTGAATTATTGTTCCAGTTCTGCTCCTCCCGATATGAGAGAGGCAGCCTGATCATAACTACAAACTTAGAATTTCCAAAATGGACGGAGGTGTTAGGCGATGAACAAATGACAGCTGCCCTGCTTGACCGCCTGACCCATAATGCACACATACTGAACATCAATGGTGAAAGCTACAGGTTTAAGCAGGCTCTTTCCAAGCAGGCAAATAATGACTGATTTTTTATGAAATGGTGGCCTGATTTTACTCCGGTAAGTGGCCTAAATTTTGATTGACATTAACATATGACAGAAGGACAATAGGAAGTATTAGTGAAATTTATGGGCAGGAATATTCTGCATTTTATATACGAATATTTCACGCAAAGAAAGTTGTACTTTTGACTTTGATTGTTCCCGGTGAATTACTTGTAGGAATTTTATCTGATTATCAGGCTGTATTTAATGTATACATAATTCTTTTATTCGGAATATTGATATTTCTGGATGATATCAGACTTAGCCGTCAGGTAAAAAAACGCCGTCTGGAAATACAGCTGGAGTTTCCTAATTTCATAAATAAACTTACATTATTACTTAATGCAGGACTGACAATATCAAAAGCCTGGGAAAAAATTTCTTTGGACAGCAAAAAGGATTGCACTTTTTATAAGGAAGTAGAAAAAACTGTTTCCCAGCTTAAAACAGGTGTAAGCGAATCAGAAGCGTTTGGAGAATTTGCAAAAAGACTAAAAGCACCTGAAATATCTAGAGTTATGTCGACAATTATTCAGAATACTAAAAAAGGAGGGAAGGATCTTGTATTGACATTAAAGCTTCAGTCAAATGAAAGCTGGGAAATACGAAAAAATGCAGTAAGAAGACTTGGTGAAGAGGCCTCTACAAAGCTTCTTTTTCCAATGATGATTATGTTTTTTGCAATAATTATCATTGTAGTTACGCCTTCATTAATATCTATGCAGGGTATATCAAATTTCTAGAAAATCAATTAAAACTGTATTTGCGAATAAGGAGGATTACTATGATTGCAGAATTAAAAAGGTTTATAAAAGAAGAAGACGGTATGGGAACGGTTGAAGTTATTATTATAATCGCTGTTCTTGTGGGTGTTGCTCTGCTTTTTAGAAAGCAGCTGATTACTTTTGTAAATGGTATAATAAAAAATCTTTTTCCGGATGCAAGCAAGCTTGAGAATAATAGGAATGGCGCTGATATTAAGCTTGTAGGTTAGGTATATTATTATGAAAAATACTAAAGGCAGTATTACTGTTGAAACTTCATTGATTTTTTCTGTAGTTTTTCTAATGTTAGCTGCATTTGTGTACATATTTGTTATTATGTATAAATATGTGGAGGTGCAAAGTGTAGCTGATGAAGCTGCAGTAAAGGGAGCTAGGTATTATGTAAATCAGACAGAAGAAAATTACTGCTCATATAAATTAAATGAACTTTATTGGAGAATTTATGATTCGAATAAGAACAAAAAAGTATCAGACATTAGTGCTTATGTAACCAAAATATTAGACAAGTCTATTTTTCCCACTGAAAATAAAGTTTCCGTAAATATATATAACAAAATTCTTATGAAAAAACTAAAAATAGAAGTTCATGAGAAATATCCGCTTCCAGTAGGTAATATGTTTGATATTTTTGGGTTATCTCCGGTACTAAATATTAAAGCTATGTCTAATTCACCATTGGATGAAAATGCAGAATTTATAAGAAACATGGATATTGTGAAAGATATCTATAATTGTGTTCAAAACAGGGATACCAAATGGATTGGAGAGGATTCACAGATAGAAGATATAATCGAAAAACTGTTGAAGAAAAATTAAAGGAGAAGTTATGGTGGGACATCATAAAACTAAAGGTACAATAACAATATTCTTAAGCATAGTTTTGTCTGCTGTATTTCTGGTTATTGGAACTTTTACTGATGGAGCCAGACTCAGGCTTGCTCATTCACATGTGCAAAGGTCAAATAAATCTGCCCTTTCCTCAGTGCTTGCAAATTATAAGAATGAATTAAAAGATGAGTATGGACTTTTTGGAGTTTATATTGATGAGGATTCACTAGAGGAAACTTTTGAAGAGTATTTCAGTAAAAACCTTGGAATTGTTGGTGAAGGTAACTCTATGTACGACTTTATTATAGATGATATTAATCTTGATAGTACATACAGTCTTGAGGATAAAGACGTGTTTGAAAAGCAAATACTTGAGTTCATGAAGTACAGGGCACCATACAAACTGGCCACTGAACTTATTGAAAAGGTAAAGGGAATCGACAATATTTCAAAAGGCTCAAAAATATACACTCAGAAAATAAAGACAGACAAGCAAGCAGCAGAAATAGGAGAAATTCAGCTTTTACTTGAGAGCAAAACAAAGAGAATAAATGAATTAAATTTACCGAACCAATTATCAATTTATAAAAATGATTTAGAAAGTCAAAATACACTTCTAAATGAAAAAAATAAAAGTTTACAAAATCTCCAAATTGCTTTTAATGTTGAAACAGATAAAAAGCAAAAACAAGATATAGAAAATTTAATCAAAAATATACGGGAGGAAATCCAAAGTATAAGTATTGCAAAGGATAATATAAAAAACAGTATTCTTAAGTGTATTAGTGAATTCAAAACATTAAATTCAGATGCCGTTTCAGAAGCGGATGCTATTATAACTAAGAAAAAAGTACTTGTGGACAGGATTAACCAGGAATCAAAACAACTGGAAAAAAGTGAGGATGAAGTACTTGAACTACAAAATTCCTATAAAAACAGCATTGACTATATAAAAAGAATGGTTGAACAAGATAATTCAGAGATGCTGCTGGAGAGTTTCTATCAAAATATTGAAAATTGCAATAAAATAATAAACTCTACGAATAAAGAGGATGAACTTCTAAAATCCCTTGATAAATTCTCAACAATAAACATTGCAAAATACACATATGGTAAAGAACAAGCTGCTTATTCAAAAGATGAAGACAACCGAGAAATAGCTTCTAAAGCACTAAAGGTTGCATTTGAAATAGATAAAGATTTCAAAAAAATACCATATGACCAACTAGAGTACCTTCCATCCCAAAAATCCGGTTTCAAAGAAGAAGGGCAAGCTCGGACATGGGACAGCATGGACTTTGAAGATGAAAGCTGTGGAGTAGATAATTTAAACTATATTACAGATAAAGATAATTTTTTTAGTAACATAGTTAGTAAAATATCTGAAGAACTTTTCTTGAACGAATACATTATGGGAACATTTAAACATGGTGTACCCATATTAAAAGGTCAGACTGAGAAAGATGCTTATAATTTAAGATCAAAAGATAAATCAAAAAGAACATCATTTTTTAGAATTTTTGAGGTAGAGTACATAATAAACGGTCATAGAGATGAAGCTGTAAATTCAATGTTAACAAAATCAGAAATAATGGCAATAAGATTAATTGCAAATGTCTTGCATATATATACTGACAATTCAAAATCTACAAGGGTTACAGCTCTTGCAGCAGCATTAAGCTCTTGGTGTGCCGGTCTGTCAACACCGTTTATTCAAACAATGCTTACTCTGTCATGGGCTACTTTTGAGTCTTTGTATGATATTAACTTACTTGAAAAAGGAGGAAAAGTTCCATTGTTTAAGACAAATAATCAATGGATAACGGACATTTCCGGAGCTGTTATAAAAAAAGAAGTGAATAAAGCTGACAATGATACCTTGTGCCTTAGTTATCATGATTACTTAAAAATATTTCTTGTGGCTATGAATAAGGATAAAAAGCTTTCAAGAGTACAGGATATTGTTAAGCTAAACACAAGTGTTAAAAATCCGGGTTTTCTTTTAAATGATTGCAAAGTTTTCATAAAAGCTGATACTAAAGTTTCAATAAAAAATCTATTTTTAGCATTTCCAATGTTTACTGCTGATACCAGAAGAAATATTAGTAGAACTTATATTAGTGAAAGTATGTATCTTGGATACTAAGGGGGGCTTTGTCTGAAGAGGAAAGGGATAGGGGACAGAGGGGCCATTACAGTGGAAGCTGCTATTTGTTTGCCATTTTTTATAATGGTCGTAATTTTATTTGTTTTCTTAATAAAGGCATATTTTGCACATGAGATAATTCAGCATGCTATATCAGGGGCTTGTAATGAAATGAGTGTATACAGCCTCATATATTATAGTACAAATGCAGAGGATTTGATTGGAGGAGTAGAAAAATTCATTAATTCCGAAAAAGTAAGTGATGAACTTGAAAATACAGAGCTTTTACATTATATCAGAGAATTTGGAAAGGATGTGAAGGATTACCTCCGGGCACAGGCTGTACTGGTTCCCATAACTAAAATTCTTGTAAGGGAATATCTTGGTACTTCGTCAGATAGAGCAGATATAAAACTTAAAAATTTAAATCTTACTGATGGGTTAGAGGGAATTGACTTTACTCAAAGTAAATTCCTTGATGATGGTAGAAGTATAGATATTGTTGCTGAATATGAGTTGGAATTTCCGTTTCTTACACAATTACTGCCCGGGATTAAAATAACTCAGACTGCCTCTGCTTGTGTTTGGGCAGGGGAAGATGGCGTAAGTTCATTAAAAGGTGATAGTGAAGAAAATGAACAATGCGTATGGGATTTGGAAAATATCAAAAGAGGTCGAGAAATACGCAGACTTCAAGGAGCAAATCTGCCTTTTAATTTTCCTGTAATATCAAAATATGATAATGGAATAGCTACTAGTATTAAAAGCCTTAATCTTGATGAACTATATTACCATAACACAGATAATCTTCAAAGTAAGGTAAAGGGGTATATCAAAAAACTTCAAGAGTTTAATGGAGGAAAAAGAGGTTCTGTCACAATAGACGGTAGCCAAATATATAAGAAAGAACTGATATTGGTGGTGCCAGAAACAAATATTACTAGTGCTCAATTGCAAACTTTGAATAAATGTATAGATATTGCCGAAGAGAATGGGATAAGATTAAAAATTGTAAAGGCATATGGTAAACAAAATAATTCAAAAAATGGGGTGGATAATGGAAAGGCAAATTGAGACAAAAAAATTAAAATTAGCAGCATCTATAATTTGCACAGTAATATGGATATTAGGGACTATTGTAACAGTATTCTTTATTAATAAGTCCAAGGTGGCAGTTGCCATAGAAGTACTATTGGTTGTTCAGCTTTTGGCAGCACTCTGGGATATAAACAGCATGACAATTCCTGTTAAAATTACTGTTCCGGCAATTTTAACAGGTGTTGGTATTATGGCTTTGACAGGGCGAATTTTAGAAGGAATGGCAGCTTTAACTATTTCATTTATAATCATGAAGCTTTTGGCTGTCATATCCCGAAATCAGATTGGTGGTGGAGATGTTGCAATCATGACTGTAACAGGACTGTATACCGGAATAAGCACTTTAATTTCCATACTTTTTACATCTGTAACTTTAGCAGGAATATTTTCTGCAATTTTTATTGTAAGTCGTAAAGCTCATAAGAAAATGGAGATACCTTTTGCTCCGTTTATACTTTCTGCAACAGTATTATTGATTTTAATAGGTTATGTAAAATATTTATAAATAAAAAACTGTCGGGGTGATATAAATTGATTGATATGATTGAACAAAATTACGGCATTCATTATGATAACGATTCAACGGCTAATTACCTGGTTTTAAGTTCTGTAAACAATAGTAAATTAATAGACTATCAGGTCCAAATGCTACTGAATAACAGGATTCATGGACTTTTGGACTTTCATATAAACTCTGTTGGCAATCAAACAAATTGTTTTTATGATATTACTTCAAAATGTACTCTTGTTAACATAATGAACCGTAAAAGGTATAACCGCTACGAATTTTTGATAACAATGCTAATGATTACAAAAAGTATAATAGGAATTAAGAATTATTTATTAAATACTGATAACATACTTTTGGATGAAAATTACATTTATGTAGACCCTGAAACAATGAACTTATTTTTTGCATATTTACCTTTTGAAAATAACACAAATGATGTTAAAACGTTTTTACTAAATATGATTATAAAACTAGTTAAGTTTCAAGAAGAAGACTGCGATAATTATATACAAAGAATTTTGGAAAACATAAAAAGTGAAATGTTTAATATAATCCGTCTGAAAGAATTATTGGAAAACCTACTGGGTCAGGATATTAAAAAAAATACATCAAATGAAATTATAGATATATCAGATATTGCAGATAAGACAGCAGTTGAAAAGCCAAAATCCCCAATTAAAAGAGGTGAGGTCAAAATACCGAATTTACCTACCAAAGAATTTTCCAATGTAGATGTAAACATAAAATCTAAAGCTCCATTGAAATTATTCAGTAAAATAAACCTTACCTCAATAATAATTCAACCTGTCCTCATAATAATTTTTGTTATAATTTTATCAAGTAATTTTGTGAGAATGTCGGAAAACCCAAAAATCACTGCAATAATTTTGACATTAATCTTTATAGGAATAGATGTTCTTGCAATACGTATTTTAAACGAGAAAAAAGAAGAAAGTAGTGAAAGTTATAAACCTTTAAAATACATTACAGAAAAAATGCGTGAAAACGGTTTTGTACCTGCTAAGCAGATACCTAAAGATAAGGATAATAAAAACTGTGAAGAAACAACATATATAGAAAAAGAAAACTACAATAGCGGTGAAACTGTTATTCTTAGACAAAGCCAGCCTCAAGACACGCCATTTTTGCAAGAAAGAGATGGAGGGAATATTATCAAAGTTGACAGAAACAGTATTTTAATAGGTAGAATGGGAAGTTTTGTAGACTATATAATTGATAATAATGCAGTAGGCAAGGTTCATGCTGAGATTTTGAAGGAAGATGATTCATACTTTATTATGGATTGTAGTTCGAAAAATGGAACTTATTTGAATGATGACAGAATAAAGCCAAATACAAAAATCAAAGTTAACAATAATGACATTATACGATTTGCAAACAAGGAATATACTTTTATAATTCCGTATTAGTAGTTAAAATAAATATTAAAGAAAATGGTTATTACATGATTAAATACATTATTTTGTTTATAATTTTACTTCTTTCAGTATTGAGTGACCTAAAATCATCAAAAATCAGAAATATATATACAGTGTCAGCCATTATTGCTGGATTTACAATTAATACTTACTCATTAGGTATACATGGTTTCAAGGAAAGTATGATAGGCAGTATTATTCCGGTAGTGATATTAGCAATATTCTTTTATGCAAGGCTCATAGGTGCTGGGGATATAAAGCTTTACTCGAGTATTGGAGCTATTTTTGGAATAGAATTTGTAATTATGGCAGCAGCGTACTCTTTTTTGATTTGCGGTTTATATTCATTGGCTACGTTATGCATAAAAAGGAGAGTTCTAAGCACATTTGCTCCATTTTTTAGGGAAATAAAACTATGTTTTATGACACAGAGTATTTCATGTTTTGAAAATAAAACAACCCATACAATTGTTAGAATGTCTCCTTCAATTGCAGCGGGTTGTATATTTCAGATATTATTAACTTTATAATGAGGAGAAATTGCTACATTCTCTACAAAGATGAATTAATTCAGAGTATTTTTCTTCGGCATCTTTATACCCTTCAGCATAGAGCTTTTTAAGATTTTCAGGATTTCTTTCAAACCTTGAGATTTTAACTGGCTTTTTAGGCCTGATAATCACGGCTTTATTTTCTTTCTCCAATTTTTCTGCTAACTTAATACTTTCATTATAATGAATGTGTCTGTTTTTAATTGCTTCTGAAAGATTAGGGTAATTTTTTAGCTTAAGTTTACACAGGGGATACAATCTATTTGGTTTTTTCTCATATCCTTTATGTCTGGTAAGAACAATAACATGTTTGTCAAATCCATTATTGACTGAGTATTGGATAGGAATTGAATCAGAAGGACCCCCGTCAACTAGTTTTCTTCCATCAACTTCAACTATGGGAGAAAGTAAAGGAATAGAACTGGAAGCTCTTACATAAACGTCGTCAACTCTCATATCTTTAACGAGAGAATAATAACTCTTTCCTGTTTCACAATCAGTAGAAACAACTGTTAGTTTGCAATCGGAGTTTTTAAATTTATCGTAATCAAAAGGAATAAGCTTATTAGGAATATCATCAAAAAGAAAATCCATATTAAAAATAGAACCTCTTGTAAAAAGCCCCATAATACTAACATAACGATTGTCGTTACAATACCCTGCATTAATCTCAAGATTTCTGCCTCGCTGCCCAGTTATGTAAGAAACGGAATTGCAGGCTCCTGCTGATACTCCTACAATGTCTTTAAAAAACATTTTATGGTCAAGAAAGAAGTCCAAAACACCTGCAGTATACAACCCGCGCATACCTCCGCCTTCAAGAATTAAATTTACTCTAGCCATTAATGTATTACACTCCTTATATTTCCATGCTTTTTAAAGAATTATATCTCTTTTCCCTGTTTGATTCAATGCAACAATTTTATATTATAATCATATATCCCAAAAATGTACTTTAAAAATAATAGCTGATATAATTAATAAAAAAGAAGTTTATGTAAAAAATAGGTTTTAAATTTATACAGGAGGTTTATTCTATGAAATCTTTCAGAAAAGAGTTATTTTTTAATATACCACGAAGAAGAGCTTATATAAATATAACACACCAGGTTCAGCAGTGTATTGATGAAAGCGGCATTAAAGAAGGAATGGTTTTGGTTAATGCAATGAACATTACTGCAAGTGTTTTTATAAATGATGACGAAGCGGGGCTTCATGCCGATTTTGAAAAATGGCTTGAAAAACTTGCGCCTGAAAAACCTTATAGTCAATATAGCCATAACGGTTATGAAGACAATGCAGATGCACATTTAAAGAGGCAAATAATGGGGAGAGAAGCAGTTATAGCAATTACTAACGGCAAGTTGGATTTTGGAACATGGGAACAGATTTTTTATGGCGAGTATGACGGAAAGAGAGAAAAAAGAGTACTTGTGAAAATTATCGGAGAATAAAAAATTCTTGAAAGAGACATTTTCAACTGATAACTTGCTGGGAATAAACAGTTTGCAATATATTCAGTTAGTGTTGTGCCGGGTGAAATTACTGACGGAAGGTGTAATAACCGCATAAGTCCTAAAAATAGGTTGCTGGCAAAGCTTTCCGTCAGTGCACATTCGGAGTTAACAGGCTCTGGCTTTTTCAAAATGTTAAGGTTATTTCTTTAATATCAGTTTCCAATTTTCTAAATACAACACCTGCTTTATCAAACATCCTTTTGGATGCTTTAACACTATCTGTATCAGCATATTTATCGCTTAAGTAGATTACTTCCCTTATACCTGATTGAATTATAGCCTTTGCACATTCGTTACAGGGAAAGAGGGCGGTATAAATTTTACTGCCTTCAAGTGAAACTCCTCTGTTATTTAGAATTGCATTAAGTTCAGCATGTACGACATAAGGATATTTGGTACAAAGAATATTTCCTTCTCTTTCCCATGGAAATTCATCATCAGAACATCCAAAGGGGAATCCGTTATAACCAACACTTAAAATTCTGTTATTTTTCCCGTCAACAATACAAGAACCAACTGGAGTAGATGGGTCTTTGCTTCTTTTCCCGGATAAAACGGCTATTCCCATAAAATATTCGTCCCAGCTAATATAGTCAGTTCTTTTACTCATGATAAATATCTCCTTTGGCTTATTTTATATTATTTAATTATATAATAATTGTTAACTGAAAGATAAGATAGATTAATTTATACCTGTAATATGAACAAAGTATGTTTTGTATGCATTGTTTGTCCATGGGGTAAACCATGAATCTTCAGTATGTTCTGCTATGACAGGCTCATACCTTTCTTTTCCACTATTATAAACCATTCCTACAATAATGGCTGCATGTGAAATGAATGATTTATTCTTCCAGTGATACTGTATAATATCGCCGGGAACTATATATTTACCTATTGATGCAGTATATTGATTATCTCCCACAATTACTTTCTGAGTAGCTTTTGGACCAAATTCATTATTTTTAAAATTACCTAACAGGGTGCTGTTAAGTCCTCTGGCAGTACTCCAGGTCCAAGAATAATCATCATTTGGGGTTGCCAGAGCTCCTTTTTTGCTATAATACCATTGGAAGGCTCCGGTCTTGTCATTGACAGCACCCCCGGCTCTTAAACATTGGGAAACAAAATTAGTGCAGTCACCGCCTTTCCACTTTTCATCACCGAAATTGATGTATTCCTTTGAGTAATTGTTCCAATGATTGTATGCCCAATTGTAGACTTTATCTCTATTATATTCATCATTATTCACACTGGAAGTGCACATGTATGATGTTTTCCATTGGGTATTGTATGGTACTAATCTTGAAGATTTGCTATTATATGCTTTTTTCAATGCTTTTTCTGCCTCAGATTTTAGTGTAAGAATTTGATTATATAAGTCAGAGAGGTTATCTCTGGTTAGTTTGTCGGAATTGCCTTTTTTTGTTTGAAATTTATCTTGTGTGATTTTCCAAACACCGTTGTCAAATGATAATGTTATTAAATGTACTTCTGATTTTAGGCCTTTTATTGGTTTACCGGAAGGATTTGCAGCATTCCAGTAAATATCTGCTGTCAAGGTTGCCTTAATGCATGCACAATTATCAACAAAAAGAGTTTTATCTATTTTAACCTTAGGATTAACCTTTTCTATTATGTAATCGTTGGAAGCATAAGCAATTATATAATCCTCTAACAGCTGCTTTTTTATAAATAACAAATTTCTTTGAGTGGCTTCGGTTTTATTTGAAAAATATATGTCTATCTCATCAACATTGTGAGACACGACAGATTTAATTTTGGCACAAAGGAATTCTGTTGTTACTTGCACTGCAAGATTATAATTTATCGGTTTAGCCTGTAGACTGACAGGACATAGGATAATGAGGCAAGATAAAAATAAAGTTATAACTTTTTTTATAAAATTAAACATAATATCACCCAAAGTCATTGTCCCCAAATAAAATAATGTTATTCTACATGTATAAATACTGCTAATTTGGAAAATAATCCATATTAGGTTAATTTAATTAATAAGGAGTTCGCATATATGACTGAAAAAGACCAAAAAAAGTCCACAGATATTTGGATGCTCAAGGTGTTAACTATAGCTTTGGTATTGATAAGTACTTTACTAGCTTTTTTCTGTATCAGAGTAAACAATGTAGTAAATCAGTACAAAGAAAAATATAATAATGAATGTGTTCAATCCATGCTTATTATGAAATCAAATCAAGAATTAACAGCAAACACAAATAATTATAAATCTCAAAGTGATGAACTCAGTAAACTTAACAACGACCTAAAGAAACAAAATGAAGAGATTAAAAAACAGCTTGAAGAGCTGAAAAAACAAAATCAGCAATTGGAAGCTGCAAAAAGGGAATTAGCAGATGATAATCTTCAGCTTCAAAAGTCACTTAAAAAGGCTGCAGCAGTAGGTGTAAAACCTCAATCATACAAGATATTCAGTGGTGACATTCCCGAAAATATCAGTAACAGAAAGTATCTTGGTAAATTTCTCGGTACGGCATACACTCCATGTGCTGAGGAATGCGGCAATAACAAGGGCATAACCAGCTCAGGTAAGCCAATAGTACCTGGTGTATCCATAGCAATAGATAACACACATTGGCCTTATGGAACAATATTCTATATTAAGGGGTTAGGATATACTATTGCTATGGACACGGGAAGCGCAATAAAAGGTAAAAACAGATTTGATTTTGCAGTATTAGATAAGAAGTTTGCATATGAGCTTGGACAGCAATATTATGATGTGTATCTCGTAAAGATAGGAAACGGGAAGATTAGTGAATCTATTATAAACAAATCGGCTTAAACAAAAGAAACTTAATAAAAATTAGGAAATATTGACTTATTTATAAAATTGGTATATACTGAAAATGGATTGAAGTCAAAAAATTAATAATTTATCGCTGAATTATAGCGTTTTAATGCTATAAGCGGGGGAACCATTAAATGGGGTGAATCCTGGGTAACCAGGAAGGGTTAGTCTCTTACAACCCGAATCCGGCAGCTAACTTCGTAAGCGTTGGGGAGAAAGTGAATTTTTACATTTTGTAATTTTCCAACCAATGCTACAGTTTTCTGTAGCATTTTTAAGTTTAATCCTTATTCATTTTCTTCAAACTTTAATTATTGAATTTTAAATCTTACTTTATATTTGAAAGGGGAGGTAACTTATTTGATGAAAGTTTGTATCACAGGCTTGGGTCGCACCGGAAAGGAAATTGCACGGACTATATTATTACAAAATGAAATCCAGCTTGTTTCTGCTGTTTGCAGTCCGAACAGCAAATCTTTAAATAAGGATTTGGGCGAAATTCTTGGAATGAATAAAACTGGAATAACAGTTACGGGATCTGATAAACTTGAGGAAGTAATATTCAGGAACAAACCGGACGTTGTTATTGATTTTTCAAATCCAAAATCAGCATTGAAAAATGCTTTAATATTCTCAAAATACAGGATAAATATTGTAGTAGGAACTACGGGCTTTACAGATTATCAGCTAAAAAAGCTGTATGTAATTTGCAGAAAATTCAAAAACGGCATTGTTTATGCACCAAACATAACTATGGGTGTAAATGTATTGATGCTGCTGTCGAATCTTACAGCAAGCATACTAAGTAATTATGATTTTCAGATTACAGAGATGCATCATAAAAACAAATTGGATTCACCATCTGGAACAGCGAAAAAAATAGCTGGAGAAATACAGAGTGGTCTTCTAAACAAGGGAGTTGTAGTTTCCCATAAGGACATACCTATAAATTCAGTAAGGGCCGGAGGAGTAATAGGTAGGCATGAAGTAATGATTGTAGGTCAGGAAGACAAAATAGAAATTAGTCATGAGTCATTTTCAAGAAAAGTATTTGCACAGGGAGCCATAAGTGCAGCGAAATTTATTCATAAAAAATCAGGGTACTACGAAATGAAAGATGTACTAGATTTAGAAAAAGTATTAAAAACTTATATTGAAAATAACAACAAATGGTCGTCAAAGCGCCACAACAAATATAATGCCAAACCGGCTTCAAACTAAAAATAAGAACCCTGCTACTGCTGGGTTCTTGTTTTTTTGGCTCTAAACATAAACTTTATTATATTGTTTATTATTAGAATAAGTTCAATGACTACAAGAATACCTACGATTATCACCAAATCCCTGTTTTCTGTGACAATATCTTTTATTTTTGTTTTGTAATCCTCAGGGGCTGATACAGTCTTGTCCGAATATAAATTAACTTCTATTACAGTATTATCATTAAGTGTGTATTTTAGGACACCTGCAATAGTTTCGGTATTAATCGGAAGATGCAACTTTTCATTTTGTATAAAGCTTATATCTTTAATAAAGCTGTCTCCAACCGGATAGGTGTAATAAACATCTATTTTACTTATCAAATCAATCTTAATGTTATCCACTTCTATACTTCTTTGGGGGATATTTTTTGGAACTAGTACTCCCGTATAAAACTTGGAAAACCCGTAATCAAAAAGTTTTGTAGTCTCGGAAAAAGCATTTTCTTTACTGGTGTTGAATACTACAGCAATAAGTCGTTTATCATTTTGAGAAGCAGTAGTAACCACAGAAAAACTCTGAGGGTTTGTATTTGTACCTAATTTTCCGCCATCAACACCTTTATAACTCCAAAAAAGGGTATTTTGGTTTGTTAAAATGGAAGAATTGTTCCCATTAAGCCAGCCAAAACCTTTAGCACCAAATATCATATTAAATGTATTATTTGATATTGCTGCTTTTATAAGTAAAGCAATATCATTGGCAGAAGTATATTGCTCTTTATCAAAAAGACCTGTTGGATTTACAAAATATGTATCTTTTAAAGATAACTCTTTAGCTTTTGTGTTCATATAGTTGACAAATTTTTGGATATCACCATCACCTACATATTCGGCAAGGGCTACAGCTGCGTCATTTCCCTGTGAAAGAATTACGGCATAAAGTAAATCCTCAACAGTATACTGATTTCCTACCACAAGATTGAGCCCATTATAGCTGGCGGCATTTTTACTGATTGTAACCTTTGCATTTAAATCTGTTTTTTCAATGGTAACAAGAGCAGTCATAAGTTTACACATAACCGAAGGTGATAAATGCTTATAAGCATTTTTTTCAAAAAGAACTTGTCCCCTTACGGTATCCATTAGGACTACAGAGCTGGAAGTTAGGCCTTCAGCTGGCGCCCATGCAAAAACCGGAATACAATTCAATATTAGAATTAGTGCCACTATAACTGAAATTATTTTTTTGCCCATAAACTTCACCTGCCGAAAGTAATTATTTCATTTGTTAGTATAGTATATATGATAGAACATAGGGACTCAATTAACAAGGTAAAAATCAATAAACTAAGGTTAAAAATTGGTTACAGATTTGACAATAAATATCAAAGTTACTTAACCCATATAAATAATGCATATAAGTAACCATAAAATAAAATAATACATATAAACTTAAACTAAACCTAGGCAAAATTTATGTAAAAGGAGCTTTAAATTGGGATTTGTAAAGAAATTAAGTAAATACATTATATATGACCAAAAAAGTATAAAACATGACTTTGAACTAGAGGAAACAAAATCGGTTGACTGTAACAAGGCAAAAAATGCTGCCTCTATGGACACCTTTGATAGTAAAGAGTTCAAGAATTATTTTGATGAATGCCCTGTTAACGATGAATATCTTGAAGAGCACATATCAGATGAAATAGAAAATAATAAAAGCATGATGAAAAAAATATATAATATTCCTGAAAACAGTGATGTTGTGTACAGAGAGTTCAATATAACAGTCCAAGATGAGAATTATCAAGCTTTTATAGTATTCATCGACGGAATGACTGACAGCAGTATTATAAGTAATAATATCCTTCAGCCATTAATGATTTTATCAAATATAGATATTAAGCAAGAGGTAAAGGATGTAGGAGAGTTTATCTTCAATAGACTGATACCTTTTAATCAGGTAAAAAAAGCCAAAGATTTTAAAGATGTTGTAAGTAATATCAATTTTGGCGGTTGCGCTGTATTTATTGATGGGTTGGAATACGCATATACAGCCGATACTAAAAAATGGGAACACAGGAATGTGGGCGAGCCCAATTCTGAAACTGTAATAAGAGGTCCTCAGGAGGCTTTTAACGAGCAAATAAGAGCAAATACAGCCCTTTTAAGGAAAATTTTAAAGGACAAAGACTTGACTATCAAGGGCCTTACTATAGGTAAGAGAAGTAATACTCCTTGTGCTGTTATGTATATTCGTGATATTGCAAATGAATCCCTTGTACGTGAGGTGCTAAAGCGGGTCAAAAGTATAAAGGTTGATTATATATTTGATTCTGGAGAATTAGAGCAACTATTGGAAGACAGCACTTTCCTAACAGCACCACAGATATTAGCAACGGAAAGACCTGATACTGTTGCAAGGATGCTAGCCCAAGGCAACATAGCTGTTGTATTGGATGGTAGTCCATATGTACTTGTTATGCCTGCAACAATAACAGAATACTTAAGCACTCCTGAAGATTTAAACATAAGATTTCCATATGTTAATTTTGTACGTATGATAAGAATAATAGGTGTTATCATAGCACTTTTACTACCTGGACTGTATATAGCTATAACAAATTACCATCAGGAAATGATTCCCACTAATCTTTTATTTGCTATAGAAGCGTCAAGGGAAATCGTTCCCTTTCCAACTGTTATTGAAATAATATTAATGGAATTTTCATTTGAGTTGATTAGAGAAGCAGGAATTAGAGTTCCGGGTGCTATCGGCTCTACAATAGGTATTGTAGGAGGTTTGATTTTAGGACAGGCAGCAGTTTCAGCTAATCTTGTAAGCCCGATACTAATAATAGTAGTAGCTATTACTGCTCTTGGCTCTTTTTCAATACCAAGCTTTTCCATGTCCTTTTCTATAAGAATAATTAGATTTGCTTATATAATATTGGGGTCTGTAGGGGGATTTTTCGGAATAGCAGTAGGTCTACTCTTAAACTCTCTGCTCCTTGCATCATCAAAATCATTTGGAGTACCTTTCCTTGCACCATTCGGGCCAATTACAAATGGAAAATATTCAGACAAAGTAATGAGAAAGCCTATGTGGAAACAGGAGAAAAGGCCTGACTATCTGAATACAAAGGATATTATCAAGCAACCTAAAATAAGCAGAGGTTGGACTCAAAGTGATGAAATTGAGGAAGGAGATGAGGATAATGAGCAATAATGAGGGATTTGGTTCTTGGGAGTCTATCTGTTTACTGATAAACATGATTTTTGTCCAAGGAATATTGCATTTTCCAAAAGATGCTGCAGGTATGGTGGGGAGTGCCGGATGGATTATACCTATAGCAATAACAATAATAGCCTATATATATTTTGCAATAGCTACTGGATTCTATAGACAACATGGAAATTTAGATTTACTTGAAATATCAGAAAAGTCTGTAGGAAGAATATTTAAAATAATTGTAGGGCTATTAGCAGCATTATTGTTAGTATTTCTTGAAGTATCTCTTTTGGGGGAATATGCCCACTCACTAAAAATTGTATCACTTGACAAATCCCCGTTAGCTTATATTCTCATTTTTTTTCTTTTGGGGATGATTGCGGCAGCATATTATGGAATAGAAATTGTGGCACGTATAAGTGCCTTTATAGTACCCACATGCATAGTAGGATTTATTTTAATAACAATAGGAGTTATCCCGGAATATAATATTGACAATTTGTTTCCTATTTTAGGAAACGGTGTTGATTCAATAATTAACGGAAGCACTGTCAGTTTGCATATATTTTCACCACTGCTTTTAATATTTTTTATGATACCGTATTTTAAAAGAAGGAATTTAAAGCGTGTTGGCTATTTATCAATAACTATATCTGGTTTAATCATATTTTGGTCAACACTATCATTTTTGTTGATTTACCCCTATGAAATGGCAGTTGACAAAAAGATGCCTATATATCAGATGGCAAGACTAATTGAAATTGGAAATTATATTCAAAGAGTGGAATCAGTGTTTGTTTTGATATTTTCGTTATCATCCATATTATACATGGGTGCTTTGTTTACTTTTATAACACATATAATTGCTAAAACTCTTGATTTGGACAGACATCAGCCAATTATATTACCTACCGCAGTAATAATATACTGTATGACATTTTTTAAAAAGGGGCTTCCGTTTCACATACAAGGTAGTCAAATAGCAAATATACTGTGGATTCTAGCACTTTTGCTGCCACTTATCGTACTGATTATAGGTTCTATAAAAAAAGCAGATTCTGAAAAAGAAGGAAGGCAAGACTATGAGTAGAATAGCCAAACTCTTTAATATCATGTTATGTACAACTATAATTATGTTAACTCTGACGGGATGTTATGATACCAGAGAAATTGAGGACTTAGCTTATGTAGTAGCAATCGGAATAGATGAAGCTGATAATAATATGTTTAATCTTACATTTCAGAGTGCTGTACCAAAATCAATAACAACCGGCGAAGGTGAAACTACAGACATAAGAACCTTCAAGACGGATAATTTTCTTTCGGGTTTTAGAAAAACAGGAAGGTATTTAAGTAAAAAAATAAATTTGTCCCATACAAAAATAATTGTAGTTTCTGAACAAATAGCAAACAGAGGATTACTTCCTTTTTTAAATGGATTACAAAACTACATGGAGCTTCGTCCTAATGTAAATATTATTGTTTCTGCAAATGGAGCAAAAAACTATATAGAATCCCTGCAGTCTAAACTTACAGCAAGTCCTACCAAGTTTTATGATATGATGTTTAAATCCTATCAGACTGATTTTCGTGTTCCCAGTTCTCAGTTGGGGGATTATCTTTACAGAACACATAGCTCAGGTGCCCAACCTGTAACCATATATACAGATGTGGACAATAGCGTTATTGACAGTAAAAAGCCTGAAACAGACAAACCTGAAGGCGAGGAAGATAAGGCTAAGAAGAATATGTCCATAAAGGGCTTAGCTGTATTTAATGGCGACAAAATGAGAGGAAGTTTAGATTCAACGGAAACTTCCATATATGCATTAATGACAGGGTCTATAGATAATATAAAACTTGAGGTTAAAGACCCTCTGGACGAAAGATATAGAATATTATGCAATGTAAGGAAAGATAAAACCTCCAAAATAAGTGTACAGATGCAAGGGGATAAGCCACAAATAAATATAGACCTGAATCTTCATGCAGATATAGAAGCTGTTCAAAGCAATATAGATTACTCTAATCCTTCTAAAATACAGAAAGTTCAAAAGGAATATGAGGATTATATAAAAAAAGAAATGAACAGTCTCCTTAATAAAGTGTCATATGAGTACAAAAGCGATATTTTTGGTTTTGGACAGATAGCAAAGAAAAATTATATGTATATATCTCAGTGGGAAAAAGTCAAATGGCACGATATTTTTCCTAAAGCTGTTTATAAGGTAAGAGTTAACGTTACAGTATCTGGCCAGCAATAAATAAAATTGGGAGTGGATAAAATGGTAGGTAATATCATTATAGTAATATTCTTAGTTTGGATTTGTATATACTCATTCAGCTTCGGAGTATATACATGGAAAAAAAGTAACTGGTTCGGCGGACTGGTAGTAATTTTGTTGTCTTTAGCATCGCTACTGGTTCCAGCGGTAATGATGTTTTTGTAAATATAAATTACTAATAATTGTTATAGGAATAAGCGTTGACACACCCAAAATACTATGTTAACATAAGTGAACAGTTTTGGAAGACAAAAGGTTACCAAAACTCAAATAGAAATGTATTGACACAAAGTTAATGACATGCTAATATAGTCAAGCTGTTGAGAACGGCAATGTTTAAAAAGTTTAAGGTAGTGGAGTACTAAAACTGAAAGTAAAAAAAGTGTTGACAACAAGATAACAAAGTGTTAATATAATTAAGCTGATTGCGGCAAGCAAACAGCACAACCTTACAAAGCAGTCGTAAGAAGGCTTTATGGACTTTGAAAAGTAAACAGTGATAAACATGTAAAGGAACTCGAAAAATTCCGAAATCGTTTTTATGATTTCAAAATTGAGTAACTTGCGAACTTTACAACCTGGTTTTTGGAACAAAAACTAGAAAAAGTCAGCAATTTTAAATGAGCTAACAAGCTTGTCAAATGAGTTAATTGCGTAGCAGATTTATCTGCGAAAC